>CAYGQY010000358.1:0-2653 GCA_964352195.1 uncultured bacterium | reverse complement strand
CAAGATCCGCCGCATGGACGAACGGGGCCGCCGGGGCCACCCCGAGCTGGCCCGCCGCGGCATCGATCCCTGCCGGCTGGCGCTGGAGGGCGATCCGCAACGGCCTGACCCCTTCTCCTTCCTGGTGCTGGGGGACAGCGGCAGCGGGCGCCGCCGCTCCGACGACAGCCCGCAGCGGCAGGTGGCCGAGGGATTGTTTGCCCAGGGCGGCCCGGAGCGGGGGGTCCGCTTCGTGCTGCATACCGGCGATGTGGTGTACCTGGTGGGCTCCAGCGAGCAGTACCGGCAGAACTTCATCACGCCGTACCGGGAGTGGCTGGTGGGCGGCGACGATCCCCGCCGCATCGCCTACGACCGCATGACGTTCCGGCTCCCGTTCCTGCCCGTCCCCGGCAACCACGACTACTACGACCTGCCCGTGCCCCTGGGCCTGATCTCCCTGGCCACCGCCCCGTTGCGGCGGCTGCTGGGCCGGGTGGTCGATCTGGATGTCGGCTGCCATGGCTCCTTCGTGGGGGAGGCCTACGCCCGGGCCTTTCTCGATGGACTGGGCGCCCTGCCGGAGCGGGAGCTCGGCCCCCATCTGGATCGCCACTACGACGGGCTCCGCGATGGCGTGCGCTGTCTGAACTATCGCCCCGGCCGCTTCACCCGCCTGCCCAATCGCTACTACCGCTTGCGCTGGGCCGGCGTCGATGTGTTCGCTCTCGACTCCAACACCTTCAACCAGCCCCTGACTCCGGCGGCCCCCGAGCCGCGCCGCCGCGAGCGGCTGCGGCTGATGCGCACCCGCCTGGAGGCCGAGCGGGCAAGCCGGCTGCGACGCCTGGACGACACGCTGCTGGATCCCGCCGCCGCCGAGGAAGAGCGCGACGACCTCGGCGGATCGATCGAGCGGATCGAGGAGGAGATCCGCGATGTGGACAAGCAGCTGGCCGGCGGCGGCGAAGCCGGCGCCGTGGATCAGGAGCAGCTGAACTGGCTGGAGGATGGCCTGGTGGCGTCCTGGAGCGATCCGGCGGCGCGGGGCCGCGTGCTGGTGCTTCACCATCCCCCCTACGTGACCGAGGCGAGCAAGTGGGACCAGGGCCAGACGCTCGCCGTGCGCCATCAGCTGCGCCGGGTGCTGGATCAGGTGGCTCGCCGGGTGGGGGCTCGGGCCGGCGGCCGCCCCCTGGTGAGCCTCGGCCTGGGTGGCCACGCCCACTGCCTCGAGGTCCTGCGCACCGGCGACACCGGCCACGGCGACGCCCGCATCCCCTGGGTGATCTGCGGCGGCGGCGGCTACAGCCTGCGGCGCCAGCGCCCGGAGGGTGCCGAGCTGCTGGAGGGCCCCCCCGGCCGGGAGCGCCCCGTCGCCCGCTCCGAGCTGTTCGTGGGCCGCTCGGGCCAGGGGAGCACCCGGCGGCGCCCATACTCCGCCCTGCGGGTGGATGTGGCGGGCGGCACGCCGCTGCGGTTCCGCCTCACCCCCCTGCTGGCGGAGAAGGTGGACGGCCACTGGCGGCACCACAGCCTGGCGCCGATCATGCTGCCGTGTCCCGCCGCCGCCAGCCCCCCGTGAGCCTCGCCATCGCCCTGCTGACGGTGTCCGATCGGCGCAGCACCGATCCCGGCTGCGGCGATCCCTCCGGCGATGCCCTGCAGCAGCGCCTGGAGGGGGCGGGCCATCGGCTGCAGGAGCGCCGCTGCGTTCCCGACAACCGCTACGCGATCCGAGCCGTGATGAGTGGCTGGATCGCCGATCCGGCGGTGCAGGTGGCGATCAGCACCGGTGGCACCGGTCTGACCGGACGGGACGGCAGCCCCGAGGCGGTGGCCCCCCTGCTCGACAAGACGATCGAGGGGTTCGGGGAGCTGTTCCGCGTGCTCTCGTTCGAGACGATCGGCACCAGCACCCTGCAGAGCCGCTGCCTCGCGGGGGTGGCCAACGGCACGGTGATCTTCGTGCTGCCTGGTTCGCTCGATGCCGTGTCCACCGCCTGGGACCGGCTGATCCGTGCCCAGCTCGACGCCGGCACCCTGCCCTGCAATCTGGTGCAGTTGCTGCCGCGCCTGTCAGAGTGCCCCGATCGTCCGGCCCCGCCATCCTCCGCGTCGGAGTCTCCCGGGTGAGGGCGGATACGGGTTCCCCCAGGGCCGCGCTGGCTGGCGAGAAGCGTCACACCTAGGCTGGCGATGGAAGCAGGAAAAGGGAATAGATCATCGTCATGACCAGACTCCAGATCGATCCCGTGGAGATCACGTCATTCTTCGGATCGCACTCCTTTATCTCCTACGGAATCCTTTTTTTCACCATCATCCTGGCCCGCTATTTTCTGGTGGCCGGTGGATCCTGGTGGCTGCTCTATGCCCACTCCGGCCAGGCCGGTGAAGGAATTCGCCACGACATCCGCCTCTCCGTGCTCTCCGCCGGAGTGTTCGCCCTGGCCACGGCCAGCCTGATGACCCTGCAGGGCCTCGGCCTCACCCGCCTCTACAGCCAGCCCCAGCAATACGGCTGGTGGTATCTGCCCCTGAGCTACCTCACGGTGCTGCTGCTCCAGGACGGATTCTTCTACGCCACCCACCGCCTCTTCCATCACCGCGCCCTCTACGCCTGGTTCCACCGGGGTCACCACCGCTCCCGCCAGCCCACCCCCAGGCCCTCCAT
>CAYGQY010000357.1:0-2654 GCA_964352195.1 uncultured bacterium | reverse complement strand
GCGGCGGGCCGCCCTCGGGCTGTTGTTCGCCGCCGGCGGCCCCACCGGGCTGATCCCGGCGGATCCCGCCACGCCGCTGCCGCCGCTCGCCGCCTTCAGCCCCGAGGAGAGGGGGGTGCTCGGCCGGATGCTGGAGGGCGGCGTGCAGGCCCCGGTGTGCTCCAGCGTGGGCCGGCTGTTCGATGCGATGGCTTCCCTGCTCGGACTGGTGCAGCGCTGCAGCTTCGAAGGCCAGGCGGCCCTGCGGCTGGAGGCGGCCGCCTGGAGCGCCCTGGAGGCGGAGGAGCCGGAGGTGCCCCGGCCGGCGCACCTCCGGCTGGCCCTGCGGGGCGAGGGCCCGGATGCTCCGCTGCAGCTCGACTGGGGTCCCCTGCTGGAGGCGGTCCTCCAGGACCTGCACCGGGGGGAGGCGGCCGGCCCGATCGCCCTCGGCTTCCACCGGGCCCTGGCCGCGGGCCTGGTGGCGCTGGCCGGGCGCCTGGGGGTGGAGCGGCTGCTGCTGGGCGGGGGCTGCTTCCAGAACCGCCTGCTGCTCACCCTGGCGGTGGACGGGCTGCGGCGGGCCGGCATCGAGCCGCTCTGGCCCCGCCACATCCCCTGCAACGACGGCGGTCTGGCCCTCGGCCAGCTGGTGGCGGCCAGCCTCTGCCGCCCTGGCTAAAACTAAGGCAGGCGCCGGGCGTGGTCAGGGCGCCTGGCCTCAGACAGGAGAGCGTGCCATGTGTCTGGCCGTGCCGGGCGAACTGATCCGCATCGAGGACCGCCGTCCGGCGGACCTCGGCGGCCCCGACGACGCCAGCCTCTGGAGGATGGGGGTCGTGGAGTTTTCCGGCGTGCGGCGGGAGGTGAGCCTGGCCTGCGTGCCGGACGCCCGCATCGGGGATCGGCTGCTGGTCCACGTGGGGTTCGCCCTCACCATTCTCGAGGAGGAGCCATGAGCCACGCCCGCTTCGAGCCCAGCGCCGATCCGCTCCCGGGCCCGGGAGCGCCGCTGCCGTGAACGGAACGCACCACTTCCGGCAACCGGAGACCGTGCATCGGCTGGCGGCCGAGCTGGGCGCGGCGATGACGCGGCCCTGGACCCTGATGGAGGTCTGCGGCGGGCAGACCCACGCGATCCTGCGCCACGGTCTCGACCAGCTGCTCCCCCCCGGTCTCGAGCTGATCCACGGCCCGGGCTGCCCGGTCTGCGTCACCGCGAGCGAAACCATCGACCGGGCCCTGGAGCTGGCGGCCCGCCCCGGCCTGATCCTCTGCTCCTATGGGGACATGCTGCGGGTGCCGGGCTCCTCCCCCCACACCCTGCTGGAGGCCCGCGCCGCTGGAGCCGACGTGCGGGTGGTGACCGCCCCCACCGATGCCCTGGCGATCGCCCGGGCCGAACCGCGGCGGCCGGTGGTGTTCTTCGCCGTGGGCTTCGAGACCACGGCCCCGGCCACCGCCCTGCTGGCCCACCAGGCCTGGAGCCAGCGCTGCCGGAACCTGAGCCTGCTGGTGTCGCACGTGCGGGTGCCACCGGCCCTGGAGGCGATCCTGGCGGCGCCGCAGGGCCGGGTGCAGGCCTTCCTGGCCGCCGGCCACGTCTGCGCGGTGATGGGAGCGATGGAGTACGAACCGATCGCCGCCCGCCACGGCGTGCCGATCGTGATCACGGGATTCGAACCGGTGGATCTGCTCGACGGCCTGCTGCGCTCCGTCCGGCAGCTGGAGCGGGGCGAGGCCCGTGTCGAGGACGCCTACCCCCGGGCCGGGGCGGCGGGCGGCAACCCGGCGGCCCGGGCCCTGATCGAACGGGTGTTCCAGGTGGCGGATCAGCGCTGGCGCGGGCTGGGGGTGCTGCCCCGGAGCGGCCTGCAGCTGCGGCCCCCCTACGACGTCCTGGCGGCGGAGCGACGCCTGCCGCCCCTGGCCCAGGCAGACGGCGGAGCCTGCCCGGGCGGGGGGCACGCCCCTGGGCCCGGGCGGAGCGAACCCTGCCTCAGCGGCCAGGTTCTGCAGGGGCTTTGCAGCCCGGAGGACTGTCCCTCCTTCGGGGTGGCCTGCACCCCGGAGCGCCCGCTGGGAGCGCCGATGGTGTCGGCGGAGGGGGCCTGCGCGGCCTACTGGCGCTACCGCCGGCGCCCCAGGCCCGCCGGGGCCCGGCCCTGATGGAGCCGTTCGAGAGCGTTCCCTGCCCCCTGCCCCCCGGTGAGGGAGCCACCGTGCAGCTCGGCCACGGTGGCGGCGGCCTGCTCAGCCAGCGCCTGCTCGATCGGCTGCTGCTGCCGGCCTTCGGCCCGGCCGGCGGGGCGCCGCTCGATGCCGCCGTTCTGGCGGAGCCGGCGGCGGAGGCACCTGGAAAGGAGGAAACCGGGCAGGAGGGAACCGGGCGGAACGGCGCGGCGCGGCTGGCCTTCACCACGGACGGCTATGTGGTGCGGCCCCTGATCTTCCCCGGGGGGGACATCGGCCGGCTGGCGGTGTTCGGCACCGTCAACGATCTGGCCATGGTGGGGGCGGTGCCCTTCGCCCTCAGCCTCGGCCTGATCCTGGAGGAAGGGCTGGCGATGGGCACCCTGGAGCGGGTGGTGGCCTCGATCCGCCAGGCCGCCTCCCTCTGCGGAGTGCCCGTGGTGACGGGGGACACCAAAGTGGTGGAGCGGGGGAAGGGGGAC
>CAYGQY010000356.1:0-2657 GCA_964352195.1 uncultured bacterium | reverse complement strand
CCCCACCCCCACGGGCGCCACCCCGTCAGGTCGGCCGGCCCTCGTGGCGATCGTGGCAGCGATCAGCCTGCTGGCCCTGCTGCCCCTGCTGGCCCTGGTGCGCGAGGCGATCGTCAGCGGGGCCGCCACCTCCACCGGGCTCGGCTTCGATGGCGCCGACCAGATCCGGGGCACCCTGCAACTGGTGATCGGGGAAGGCGTGGCCGGGGCCGTGCTCGGCACCGCCACCGGCTGGCTCACGGCCGCCTGCCGCTTCCCCGGCCGGCGACTGCTGCGCATCGCCCAGCTGATCCCCCTGGCCTTTCCGGCCTATCTGCTGGCCGCCAGCCTGATCGACTGGGGCAGCCTGCACGGTCTGCGTGTGTACGGCCTGGGCTGGGCCGTGCTGCTGCTGACCCTGGCGAACTACACCTATGTGTTCCTGCTGAGCACCGAAAGCTTTTCGATCACCGGGCGCCACCTGCTCGAAGCCAGCCGCAGCCTGGGGGTGGGCCCCTGGCAGAGCTTCCGCCGGGTCGCCCTGCCGATCGCCCTGCCGGCGATCGGGGCCGGTGTGGCCCTCAGCGCCATGGAAGTCGTCAATGAACTCGGCGCCGTGCGTCTGCTGGGGGTGCCGAGCCTCTCGGCGGGCATCCTCGATCGCTGGCAGGTGGATGGTGACCCCCAGGGGGCGGCGCTGCTCTCCCTGATCGCCCTGGCGATCGTGGTGCTGCTGGTGGGAGCCGAACGGGCCCTGCGGCGGCGCAGCCGTCGCTGGAGCCTGGGCAACCAGGGCCGCGGCGAGGCCCACGCCTACGTGCTGCGGGGGTGGCGCGCCCTGCTGGCCCAGCTGGTCACCGCCCTGCCCCCCCTGCTCACCCTGGCGATCCCCCTGCTGTGGATCAGTGGAGGCTGGCGCAATCTGCTGGCCGAACCGCTCGAGGATCTGCTCCCCCTGGCCGTCCGCAGCCTCGCCCTGGCCCTGGCCGCCACCGCGATCACCGCGGCCGCCGCCCTGCTGCTGGCGATCATCCGGCGCTGGAGCCCCCAGCTGGTGGTGCGGCAGCTGAGTTTCCTGGCTGGCATGGGCTACGCCATCCCCGGCAGCGTGCTGGCCCTCGGGCTGATGGTCCTGGGGGGTCCCCTGGCCCTCGGTCCCCTGCTGCTGCTGGTCTGGGGCTACGGCGTTCGCTTCATGGCCGTGTCGAAGCAGGGGTTGGACGCCGGCCTGGAGCGCCTTCCCCCCAGCATCGACGAATCCGCCACCAGCCTGGGCTGCAGCTGGACCCAGGTGCTGCGGCGGGTGCACCTGCCCCTGCTGCGGGGGCCCCTGCTGGTGGGTTCGCTCCTGGTGTTCGTCGATGTGGTGAAGGAACTGCCCCTCACCCTCTCGCTGCGGCCCTTCGACTTCGACACGCTGGCGGTGCGGGTGTTCCAGTACGCCAGCGACGAGAGGGTCGGGGCCGCCATGGCCCCGGCCCTGATGATCATGCTGCTGGGGATGCTGGCCTCCCTGGCCCTGATCCCCAGTCTGGACGGACGGGATTGAGCGGGGCCTTCAGGGGCAGGGTGCCAGCCGGCGCGGGGCCAGGCGGGCGATGAGGCTGGTCTGCCGCGGGCTGAAGTTGTCGTCACTGACCAGCAGCACCGAGGGACGCCCATCACCCAGGGGAGGGCCGGGGGCCAGTCCTTCCCAGTTGTCGGCCGGAAGTCCCTCGGCCAGCAGATCCCAGCTGCGCAGCGGCCGGCCGGACACACCGGCGGCCGGCCGCGGCAACAGGACCAGGCGGGACCACCAGCGCTCCGGGGGTTCGAATCCTCGGATCAGTCCCAGCAGGCCGCCCGCCCGGGGCAGCGGCATCACCTCGGTGAGTCCCCAGGCGGGGCCCTCCAGGGGGAGGTCAAAGGACCCGAGCGCCGTGAATCCGGCGACGCCCCCGGCGGGCCGGTCCGGCGGAGCAATGGGCGGAAGCGCCGCGGCCAGCGGGCCATAGCCCAGCAACCGCACCTGTCCGGCGGGGTCCTGGAGCAGGGGACGTTCCGCCGCCATCAGCAGGGACAGGGAGCCGCCCGTCCAGGCCTCGGGCAGCAGGGCCAGCGCCTCGGGCCCCTGGTTGGCGCCGAGCCCGCGGCCCGGTCGGGCCTGCCACGGCTCCGGCAGGGGGATGGCCTGGCGCAGCCGACCCTGGGCGCGATCGAAGCGCAGCAGCTGGGGAGGGCGCTCGGTGCTGCGGCGACCCTCACTGACGATCCAGAGATCCTCCCCGCTCAATACCAGACCTTCCCCATCGAGGGGGTGGGGGAAAGGCTGGCCGGAGGGGTCACGCAGGGCGAGGCGGATTCCGAGCCTCAGCGGTCGGATGCCCAGCGCCTCCAGCCCCTCCACCGGCACCAGGAAGGGCTCGCCGGAGTCACTGAGCAGCCAGAGGCGATGATCGACGGGATCGACCGCCGCCGCGGAGAATCCGCCCAGGGGAAGGCCGTCGGAGTCCGATCGCGGCAGCCGGGCCGTGGCGATCAGCTCCCAGCCGGCGGAAGCGGGACAGGGGAGCGGCCAGGCGGCTGGAGCAGGGGCCCGAGGAGTCGCGGAGACAAGGCGGGGGGGCGGCTCGGCTGGCAGGATCGCAACCATCGGAGCGCGGCGAGATGGGCCAGCCCAGCCTGACGGCGGCCTGAAC
>CAYGQY010000355.1:0-2659 GCA_964352195.1 uncultured bacterium | reverse complement strand
GGGCACGATCTAGCGCGGCGACAGGGCGGGAGAGGGGGTGGTGCTCAACCGCGGGCGCCCCCGGAGACGGTGATGAGCGACCCCTTGTCGGTGTTGCCGCTGGATCCGGTCACCCGGCTGACGGGCTGGGTCACCTCCTCGTTGCGCTTGGGCAGGACTCCGGCCATGGCATGCATGGGCCCGCTGCGGGTCGGGTTCCGACGCCGGGCCGAGACGCCCTCGGTGCCGGTCACATGCTTGCCCCGGTCCCAGTCGTCGCCGGTGATCTTCAGGCCGGCGGAATTGCCCTCCCCGGTCACCCGGCTGACTGGTCGTGCGTCCTCATCGACACTCACGGGAGCGGCGAGGGGAGGGGCGACGGTGGCGGGAGCCGGTGAGTACGGACGCATGACCGAACCCATCGCCCGCTGGGGAACCTCCTCCTGGGGCGGGCGGCGGTCGAAGCGGAACTGCTCGGTGCCGGTGACCCTGTCACCGGCCAGGTCAAAAGGGCCGGTGACTCGGGCGCTGGTTTCGTATCGGGTGCCGGTGACGGCATTGCTGCGCTCGCGCTGCTGATGGGCGGCCCGGGCCGGGGATTGCACGCTGAAGCGCTGCCAGGGCTGCTCCTCCAGGGGTTGGGGGAAATCGGCGTCGTGGCCCTGGGCGGCGCCGCAGGCCTCGTTGTACTGATCGACCCCCACATAGGGGGTGCCGGACACTGGCTCGCAGGCGCCTTTGCCGGCGCCGGTCATCACTCCGCCGATCCCCGGCTGGAGACCACTCAGCCGGGGGCCCGGGGTGCCGGCCCGCACGGGGGTGCGCTGGCGGATGGTGCGCACCGATTCGGGAGCGCACCATTCACCGGCCTGCTCGAGGCCGGCATAGGGGGTGCCCGTCACGGCCTTGCAGGTGCCCGGTTCATCCCCGGTGACCCGGGGCGAGCGGCCGGTGCTGGTGCCCGAGACCACCAGTTGCTTGTTGGTGAGGCTCAGGTTCACCTTGGCCGCCTCCGCTTCGGGGCGGGCGCCGCAGAAGCTGTCGTACTGCTGGCTGCCGATGTACTCGTCTCCGGTGACGCGCTTGCAGGTGCCGGGCTCATTGCCGGTGACCTTCTCACTGCGCCCCACCAGGGTGCCCGTGATGCCGGTGCCCCGCAGGGTCTGGACCGACCCCACCTTCGGAGGGGCCTGACCGGCCGTGGCGATCGAGTCCTGCCCCACGTACTGGGTGCCGGTGGTCCGCAGACGGGAACCGTGCTCGTCGCCGGTGACCTTCTCGGAGCGGCCCACCATGACGCCGGAGACGGGACGGCCGCCGACGGTCTGGCCGAGCCCGACCTTGCGCGGGGTCTGGGGAGCCACACCGCAATAGGCGGCGGACTGGTTGGAGGAGATGTATTCGGTGCCGGTGACGGTCTTGCAGGTGCCGGGCTCATCTCCGGTAACCTTTTCGGAACGGCCCACCTCGTTGCCGGTGACCCGGTTGCCGTGGCTGGTGGCTGTGACGGCCACCTTGGCGGGCTGCAGGGGCTGAGGGTCGCTCTGGCAGAAGGAGCGGAAGATCTCGGCACCCATGTACTCCGTGCCGGTGATCGGCCGGCAGGTGCTGGCCTCGTTGCCGGTGGTCTTCTCGGAGCGGTTGGCCTGGGTGCCGGTGACCACCTGCCCGCGGATCGTTTCGCTGGCCCCCACTTTCCAGTTGGCGTCCTCGGCGCCGGCCACCTTGTTGATGCCCCGGCGGGGCCCCGTGGGGCGGGTGCCGCCGGAGCGGCAGACGCCGGCGGAGCCGTTCTTGCTCTTCAGATCACGGATGCGGTGGGCCAGCTCCCGGCTGCTGATGTCGGGATGGAACTGACGCACCACCGCCGCGGTGCCGCCGGTGCTGGCGGAACTGGCGGATTTCCCCCGCTTGGAGAGGGCCTCACGCCGGGCCATCACGATCGCCCGGCTGGGGTTGAACTGGGCGGAGCGCTTGGGGCCGCCCCGGGGACCCTGGGCGCGGCGATCGGAGCCGGCGGCAGGAACCTCCAGGGAGAAACCGGGGCCACGGCTGGGCTGGGCGCCCTGGGCGGCGGGGGCGGCAGCGGCCGGACTACCCGCCGGAGTGGCTACGGGCCTGATCGGGGCGACGCGGGTCCTGTCCCGGCTGGTGTCGGCGCGCTTGCCCCGCTTGCTCAGGGCTTCGCGGCGGGCGAGCACCAGGTCACGACTGGGATTGCTGATGGCGCTCCGGTTGATGGATCGGGGGAGTGAGGCCGGGGCGCTCCCCCAGGCGGGTGCAGCGGCCGGTGGTGCCGGCTCGGCCCGCACCACGGCGGCGGGCACCGTGGTGCGGCTGGGTCTCGTCTCATGAGCGCCGCGCACCCGGTTGGCACTGGTGGCATAGCGCTTCTCAGCCGTCTTGCCTGCCGTGGAGAGCGCCTTCCGGCGTGCTAGGGCCGCGTCGCGACTGGATTGAGTTGCCATGTCCGCCCGGGGATAAACGACCTGATGGGAGAACGGCCGGTCCGGATCGGACCCCTGGCCGTTGCTGGGTGAAGAGCGTGATGGGGTCCCGGCGTCAGGCGGGACCCCGGCGATCAGCGGGCTTCGAAGACCACGAAGCAGGAGCCCTGGCTCTGGGTGTAGGCGTCGTAGCCGACCAGACGCACGTGGTGGTCGGGGTAGGCGCGGTGGCA
>CAYGQY010000354.1:0-2664 GCA_964352195.1 uncultured bacterium | reverse complement strand
GAACTGGGGCAGGGCGGGGGCGACGCAGGTTCAGATCCGGTCTAGCCGGGATGCCCGGACCAGGGAGCGATCCGGCGCGACGGGGCCATGGGGCCGGGGAGCCGCGGGTATGGTTTCCAGCGCGGTGCAGGGTCCCAGGGGGACAGCGAGGACCCGATGACAACAGAGCTTTCCGCCCCCTCTTCCCCGGGTTTCCGGCAGGCCGTGGGGTCCAGGGGTCTGCGCCGGCTGATGCTGGCCTTCTTCTGCTCAGGCTTCGGGTCCCTGCTCTGCCAGATCATCTGGCAACGCATGCTGGGGATCTTCGCCGGCTCGGACACGGTCAGTGCCGCCCTGGTGGTGGGAGCCTTCCTGGCCGGTCTGGGAGTCGGCTCGATCCTGGGCGCCAAGGTGGCCGACCGGGTCAGTCCCACCCAGGCCCTCACCTGGTTCGCCCTCTGCGAGATCGGCGTGGCGGTCTGCGCCCTGCTCTCAAAGCCCTTCCTCTACGACTGGCTGGCCATGGGCCTGGCCGGCCGGATCGACAGCCAGCTGGCCATCTTCGTCCTCTGCTTCCTCGGCCTGGTCATCCCCACCACCTTGATGGGCGCCTCACTGCCGCTGCTCTCCCGTGCCGTGGCCAGTTCCCTGGAGACGGTGGCGGAGCGGATCTCGCTCCTGTATGGCCTGAACACCCTGGGTGCTGGCCTGGGGGCCCTGCTCGGCGGCTTCCTGATCGTCGGTCGGATCGGGTTTGTGGCCTCACTTGTTCTGGCGGCGAGCCTGGATCTCGCCGCGGCTCTTCTGGCCCTGAGTCTGCGGGCCGGCCTGCGCCGGGCCGAGGCGGCCGGCCTCAGCCCCGGGGGCGTCGGGCAACCCACCGGGGCCGGGGGAGACGCGTCCCCCGCGCGGCAGCCCGAGGCGGGGCCGGCCGAGCCCTTCGGTGGTCTCAGGCTCTGGTGCGCGCTGGTCTTTCTCTCCGGTTACGTGATCGTGGCCCTGGAGATCGTCTGGCTGCGGGTGCTGGGCACCGCCGGGCAGTACCACGCCTACCTCTTCCCGACGGTGCTGGGCATCTTCCTGATTGCCGATGGCATCGGCATGGCCGTGGCGGCCCGGCTGGTCCGGAGGATGCGGGACCCCAGGCCGGCTTTCTTCATCACCCAGGGGGCCGGCTTCCTGGTGGCCATCGCCTTGATCCTGCTGCTGTGGCAGGCCCTCCCCTTCTGGCCCATGAGCGTGATCCTGCCCGGAGGCGGCGCCTACCTCAGCCCCGATCTGCTCTGGCCCCGCTTTGTGGTGGCGGTGCTCCTCGTCGGGCCGCCGGCCTTTCTGATCGGCATGACCTTTCCGTTCGTCCAGCGGGCGGTCCAACAGGATCTCCGGGATGTGGGGGCCCGGGTGGGCTGGGTGCAGCTGGCCAACATCGCCGGCAACGCGGCGGGATCAGTCCTCACGGGCCTGATCACGCTCCATGTGCTCGGAACGGCCGGCACCCTGCGGTTGCTGGCGGCCCTCTCCCTGGCCCTGCTGCTGGGCTGGCTGTGGCGGGGTGGTCGGGGACGCCGTCCCGAGATGGTGCTGGCCGCAGGGGCGGCGGCGGCCCTGTTCATTCCCGGCAACCAGGCGTTCTGGGATCGGGTGCATCGGCCGGCGCCCGGACAGGACGGGCTCTGGTCGGAGGACCGCAGCGGAGTGGCCTACTTCCGCGCCGATCCCACCGACGGCTACGGCAAGTTCGTCATCCAGGGCCATACCCAGGGAACGGTGCCCTTCTACCCGCTGCACACCCTGCTCGGCAGCCTGGGACCCCTGATCCATCCCGATCCGAAGCAGGTCCTCCTGGTGGGCGTGGGCAGCGGAGGCACCCCCTGGGGGGCCCTGGTGTCCGAGCGGACCGAGGAGGTGGTGGGCATCGAGCTGATCAAGCCGGTGCTTTCGGTTCTCGACCAGCTCGGGGCCACCCAACCCGATGGCCCCGTGGCCGCTCTGCTGGCCGATCCCCGCCTCCGCTTCGTCTACGCCGACGGCCGCCGCGAGCTGGCCAGGGACCCGAAGCGGTACGACGTGATCGAGGCCGACGCGGTCCTGCCGATGACCTCCCACTCCGGCCTCCTCTACAGCAGGGAATTCATGGAGCAGGTGCGCGCCCGCCTCAAACCGGGGGGCCTCTTCGTGCAGTGGGCCCCGACCGGCCGGGTGGTGAGCACCTTCATGGAGGTCTTCCCCTATGGGGTGATGCTGCAACCCGCCAACATCCTGATCGGCAGCAACGAACCGCTCGTCTTCGACGAACGCCGCCTGCTCGGCAGACTGCAATCGCCGGAGGTGGTCGCCCATTTCCGCCAGGGAACGCCGGAGTTCACCGCCGATCAGGCCCAGCAGGCGATCGCCGGGCCCCACCTGCGCTGGGATCCCTCCAGCCCACGCCAGGGAAGCGTGCTCACCGATCTGTTCCCACGCGACGAGTTTTTCATCAACCAGCCCGAGATACCGGTCGAGTCAGTCGTCAAGGCTCCCTCCCGCTGAAGTGCGCCGTGTCCGCCGCAACCAAGGCCCCACCAGCGTTCCCGCCAGGGTGAGGGCTTCCGGCCACAGATCCGGCAGTTCGAGCAGGCGCCGGCCCCGCCCCGCCGCCTGCTCCAGCAGGGGCGCCAGCAACTGCCGTGCGGCACCCCCGAACGC
>CAYGQY010000353.1:0-2692 GCA_964352195.1 uncultured bacterium | reverse complement strand
TGGTGGTGTTCACGGTGATCTTCGGCAAGCTGGCCCAGCTGCCCAGCGAAGGCGATGCGCCCTACGCGATCCTGGTGTTCGCAGCGATGCTGCCCTGGCAGTTCTTCTCCTCGGCCCTGAGCAGCTGCTCAGAGAGCTTGCTGGCCAACTCGAATCTGCTCACCAAAGTGTATTTTCCCCGGCTGATCGTGCCGGCGGCGGCTGTGATCACCAGCTTCGTGGATTTCCTGATCTCCTTCGTGATCCTGGCGGGGTTGATGGTGTGGTTCCAGTGGTGGCCCAGCTGGAGGCTGCTGACGCTGCCACTCTGGATTGCGATCACCTTCGCGGCCTCCATGGGAGCGGGGCTGTGGCTGGCCAGCCTGAATGTGAAGTATCGCGATTTCCGCTTCGTGGTGCCCTTCCTGGTGCAGTTCGGGCTCTACATCAGCCCGGTGGGCTTCTCCAGCGCGATCGTGCCGCCCCCCTGGCAGCTGCTCTACGCGTTGAATCCGATGGTGGGGGTGATCGAAGGATTCCGCTGGGCGATCATCGGCCGCAGCTCGGCGATCGATCCCACTGGTTTCTGGTTGTCGATGGCCATCGTGGCGTTGCTGGCGATCACCGGGGTGCGGCAGTTCCGGCGCACGGAGAAGAGCTTTGCGGATGTGATTTAGGCCTCCATGTCTTTACACCTTCACCCCATCCAGCCAGGTATTCAGCAGGCAGAGTTACTGCCAGCCCACTGCGAACACCGGATAGCACCTGCAAACTTAGTGCTCCAAGATACGGCACTATTCAGCCATGAGTTTGAGCGAAGATTCGAACCCTGCCGAGTGGTGGCCATTGATCAGGTATCACTGCTCAATCACTCGTGGTTGCAGAAGCAGCAGGGCTGTTTTGTTGATGGGTTTCGGCCATGGCACGGCCCACGGAGAAGAAAGCGAGGCCGTTTAAGAGACCTGATCTACCTAGTAAGGCCTGGAAAGCAGTTTGATGAGGTGATCTGGGCTCACGACGATTGGAGTGGTAACTACTTTCACTGGCTGACCGATGTACTGCCCAAGCTGATGGCATGGCGTCAAGAGGGACTACCCAACCTTCCAGTTCTGCTACCAGCTGATTGTTTGTTGCCCAGCTATGTGGCAGAGAGCCTAGAGCGGCTAGGATTCTCGATGAGAAGCTTTGCACAGCACGAGCGGATCGAGATCACTCGGCTGTGGGTGATTGAACCCACCGCACCCACCGGTAACTTTCGGGCGGCATTGCTGAACCATCTTCGAAGCAGACTGATCAACGGATCAAGCAACTCAAAAGCAGATGGCAGCGATTCACCACACAAGATTTACATCAGCCGACGCGATTCCCAACGCCGCTGCCTGAGAAACGAAGCCGAACTAGAAGCGGTGCTGGAAGAACATCGTGTGAAGCCCGTTCTGCTGGAAGGCAGACCTCTTGCCAACCAGATCAACATGTTTAGTCAATGCGGGCTACTGGTGGGCCTCCATGGTGCCGGCCTTACTAACATGCTGTGGATGCCGGCCGGCGGGGAAGTGATCGAGATCCGCCGCCGAGGCGACGCGCATAACAACTGCTACTACGCCATGGCAGATGCGTTGGGCCACAGGTATTCCTATATCCTGGCAGAAAGCATTGATCCAGACCTGATGAATCAAAATAGCGATCTGATCCTTGACTCAATGGACCTCAGGGTTACACTGCAATCGACACTCCAGAGAATGGCCTCCTAAGCTTGCATGTCAACAGCATCACGCAATCGATCCCGTTGGCATGAAAGCATCCAAGGCGTGCATCAATCAGCTGATGACAACCACATATGAGTCGCCGGAACAGGACGCCATGATCAATCATCACTTGGGGTGGCTAGACCTTGACGCAAGCCGTTTGGGCCTCTGCTTCAAGATCGACATTCACCATCTCACAAACAGTAGCAACACCCAACGCTTCTATCAACGGACGAAATGGGCAATGAATGTGGATAAAGAAGCATGCAGGCAACTTCAATGAGCTCATAATCGCCGATTTAATCGCCTAGCCCAGGCGGCGATAGAAGCCAACAATCTGACCGAAAACACCTCCTATCTTCCACCAGTTAGAATTATAGCTGCGCCAAAGGCCGCATACTGAGATTCAATGAATCCAGCCGAGAAGAAAAGCTGGATCAAAGCTTACGGACCCAGTGATGAATCGCCATTGTGGCTAGGCTGGGAAATATTGATCCCTGCATTCAATCTAGGGGCCCAGATTGAACCTCATCCGGAAGGCAAGCCCACAGGGAGAGTCATGATGAACGATGCCGATCTGGTAATCCGGGTGGAGGGGCTTGGCAAGCGCTACGCGCTTCACCACGAGCAACCCGAGCGTTATCAGTCTCTTCGCGATTCAATGGCGCGACGGAGCAAGGCCGCCACACGCTGGCTGAATCCCTTCACTCTGGGTGGCCAGCTGGCCCAGGCTCGGCGAAAAGCCTCTGCAACAACGGCCAGAACCGAGGAGGACTTCTGGGCACTGAAGGACGTGAGCTTTGAGGTGCGCCGCGGTGAAAGGGTGGGCATCATCGGGCGCAACGGCGCCGGGAAAAGCACACTCCTGAAGATCCTCAGCCGCATCACCGAACCAACCGCGGGCCGCGTGGAGATCAGAGGGCGGGTGGCGAGTTTGCTTGAGGTGGGCACGGGCTTCCATCCCGAAC
>CAYGQY010000352.1:0-2695 GCA_964352195.1 uncultured bacterium | reverse complement strand
CCCCTGCCCCTGCCCATGCCCATGCCCATGCCCATGCCATGGGAGAACACGAAGCGGCGTGTGCGCTCCGGCTCCGGCAGGGAGGGTACGGGAATCAGGGCTGCCGGCAGCTCCAGAGGGTCCACGACTCCGGCATAGGTCAGGGTGGCGAGGGTCTGGGGCCGAGACCAGCGATCCAGCAGACGGTACGTGCCAGGAGTCTGGTGGCCCTGCACCAACAGATCGGCCCGCTCACCGGGGGCGAGAACTAGCTCCTCAAGGGGCTGGGGGCTGCCGATCGCTCCCCCATCGGTGGCGATCAGCACCAGCGGATGGCCCTCCAGGGCGAGGCGGTAGATGCGGGCGTTGGAGGCATTGAGCAGACGCCATCGCAACAGGCCGCCATGGGGCAGGGTCAGGGAGGGTTGGAGCCTGCCGTTGATCGTGAGCAGAGCCCCCTGGCGTCCGAGCCGGCCGGCCCTGCCCAGTCCCCGTCCCATGGCGCCGGCACCGGGGGAGGCGGCGGCGGGGAGATCCTTGAGCACCAGGATGGCCTCCGTGGCCGCCCGCACTTCCGGGATCCGATCCAGTGCGCCGCGCACCACCAGCGCACCTCCCAGCCCGCCGAACACCTGATCGGCGGTGGTGCCGTGGTGGTGGGGGTGGTAATAGAACAGCCCCCCTGGGTGATCCTCGGGCAGGGTGAAGGCATAGGTCGCGGTTTCCCCCGGCTCGACCGTCCGGAAGACGTTGTCCGCGCTGCCGCCCGGGGGGATGTGCAGGCCGTGAAAGTGCAGGTTGGTCGGCTGATCCAGGGCATTGCGCAGCCGCAGCTGTACCCGGTCCCCCGGCTGGAACTCCAGAACGGGCCCGGGGCTGTGGCCGTTGTAGGCGAGGAGGGCGGCGGGTCCGTCGGGGACCAGCCCCGGGGTGGCTGCGGCCACCAGCTCCAGATCGGCCAGACCGGCTCGGGAGGTGTACCACGCCGTTCCGGCGGGGGGCGCGGGGTCCGGCGCCGGCAGCCTGGCCCAGAGGCGCCGGCCGGCCAGGGCCGTGCCCAGGCCCGCGATCCCCAGACCCAGAATCTGCCGGCGGCGAAGTCTGGGGGCCATGGCCGGGTCCTCGCCAGGGGGTGATTCGACCGTAGTTCCTTCCCCTGAGGGGAGAGTCAACCGGCGCTGTCCGTCCCGGCTCCAGCGGCAACCCCACGCTGACGCCAGGGCTTGACTCTCTAGTTGAGTGGAGACCATACGGTGAGCTGAGTTCTGCCCCGTGGCGATGCGCTCCGTTCTTCTGCCCCTGACGTTGGTCTGCCTCAGCACCCTCGCCCTGCCTCTCCCGGCGGCCCGCGCCGAGCCGGATCCCAGCCACGACCACGGACAGCACCAGCACGGCAGTCCCCAGGGACCCCCAGTCCCCGCGCCCGCTCCTGCGACCCGAGTGGACCATGACGACCACGACCAGGGTCACGCCCATGAGATGGGGCCCGCCGGCAGGACCTACGACCTGCGCTTCCTCGACGGCATGGTCCAGCACCACACCGGCGCCCTGCGGATGAGTGAATTCGTGTTCGGGATTGGAGCGCCGGGCGTCGGAGCCCTGGGCCAGTCGATCTGGCGGGAGCAGGCCAGGGAGATCCGGGCGATGGGGCTGTGGCGCAAGGCCTGGTATCCCCAGGCCCCCGTCTACCCCGTGGCCCTGGTGCCGGGCGGGGATCCCAACAGCCTCTCGGACCTCACCCGCATGAGCTCGGCCCAGATCGAGGGCATGCGGATGATGGGTGCTGGCCCCACCCGGGAGAACCGGGTGGTGTGGTTCCTGGAGGGGATGATCGCGCACCACGGCGGAGCGCTGATGATGGCCCATGACGCCCTGGCCAAGAGCACCAACCCCACGATCCGGCGCTTCGCCCGGGAGGTGATCATGGCCCAGCGGGCGGAGATCATCACATTGCGGCGGATGCTGGCGGTGGAGGGATTGCGCAAACCCGCTTACTACACCTTCGACCCCCTCTTCCGGCTCTGAGCCGATCCCGGGGGGGACCGGCTCACCACCCGGAGCCCCCCAACGCCGCCCGGAAGCCTCCCCGCGATCCAGCCATGACCGCCGCCCACAACCTCCTTCCGCCGGACCGGGCCCAGGGGCCATGGCCCTCTCCGCCCAGCGCGGAGGACGGGACAATTTCTTCTGCAGTCAGATGTGCCTGCAGACCTTCCGCAATCCCGAGCGCGTACGGCGTGTGATGCGCCGCCGGGTCGGCCTGGTCTTCGGCGGAGTGCTCGCTCTCGCCGTGCTCCGGGCCGCCGGTTTTCTGGCTCCGGCGGCCGGGATTAGCCTGGTCTCCTGGGTCCCAGTCTCGTTCCTGCCCTGGATGAGCTGGGGGATGTGGCTGTTCCTGCTGGCCACCCCGGTGCAGATCGTCGGGGGCTGGTCGTTCTAGGCCGGCAGCTGGACGGCGCTCAGGCGCCGCACGCTGAACATGGATGTGCTGATCGCCCTGGGCACCTCCGTCGCCTACCTCTATTCGGTGGTGGTGGTCTTTGGAGCGCAATGGCTGCCCATCGGCAACAACCAGCGCGACGTCTACTTCGAGGAGTCCGCCGTGGTGATCGCCTTCGTGCTGCTGGCCTTCATCGCCGTGCTGGTGATCTCCTGCCCCTGTGCCCTGGGCATCGCCCCACCAGCAGCGCCGCCGGTGTGGCGATGCCCAGGGCAC
>CAYGQY010000351.1:0-2699 GCA_964352195.1 uncultured bacterium | reverse complement strand
GAGTGGCGACGGCGGCGATCACCCGGCGATGTCCCTGATGCAGACCGTCGAAGCTGCCGAGGGCGATGGCCGTGGGGCGCTGGGCGTCCTGGGGGGATCGCAGGGGAATCAAGGACTCGGACGGCGCCCGGCGGGACGTCCATCCTTCCATGGGAGCCCCACGCCGCTGTCCACCGGGGCGTCCCGGGAGCCGGGCCGTGGCAAGTTTGGGTCGTTTCCACCCCGGTCCCCCCCTCCGATGGCCGACCGTCTCGATCTGCAGCGGATGTCCGCCGCCCTGCGCCGCCTCGGCTGGGCCCGGTTCTGGATCCAGATGGCCCTGGGCATCGTGGTGGTGGGGGTGCTGATCTTCAACAACATCGGCGGCCGGCTGGCGGCCGATTCCTCCCGGGCCCTGGGGCTGGGCCCGGGCCTGTCGCTGACGACCCTGTCCTTTTTTGTCCTGCTCTGGGGCCTCTGGCAGAGCTGGCTGGTGGTGCGCTGCGGCCGGGCCCTGGCCAGCCCGGCCCGGCCCAGCCGCGGCGAAACGAGCCGGCTGATCAAGCGGGGCGTGCTCGCCGACGTCCTCGGGCTCAGCTTCGCCTCGCTGGGCTACCAGGCCCTGGCCGGCAGCCTGTTCGTGCAGGCCTCGATGCAGGTGCCGGGATTCTTCGGCGCCCAGCTCTCCGGACCGGCCGGCACCCGCGGCGGACTGGTGGGCCTGCCGATCACCTCGATCGAGATGCTCTCGGTGCTGAGCAACACCCAGGTGCTGTTCGCCCATGTGATCGGCCTCTGGCTCAGCCTCTGGCTGCTGCAGCGGGTCTACCGCCCCGGCTGAACCAGTTCCGGCGCCAGCGCCGGCAATTCACCCAGGCTGCCCCGCCAGAACAGCTCGGGCTGGAGCGGGGTGAGGGCGGCACCGCCGGCGTGGACCTGGGCCACATCGGTGGGCCAGTCGCGGGGGCCGGCGGTGGCCGATTCCAGGTCGTGGAGCACCTCACCGGCCAGCCAGTAGTAGGTGCGGCCACGGGGGTCGGTGCGCTGGTCGAACTGATCCAGGTAACGCCGCACCGCCGGACGGCACCACCGCAGGGCACCGATCTGGTCGGCGGGGCGGGCCGGCACGTTGAGGTTGAGCAGCAGCCCCTCCGGCCAGCCCCCGGCCAGGGACCGTTCCGCCACATCGAGGGCCAGGCCGGCCGCCGGGGCGAATTCCCGCCAGTTGAAGCAGGCGCTGCTCACCGCCAGGGCGTGAAGGCCCTCCAGGGTGGCTTCCATCGCCGCCGCCACCGTGCCGGAATAGAACACGTCGGTGCCCAGGTTCGGGCCGTGGTTGATGCCCGAGAGCACCAGATCGGGCGGGCCCTCCAGCAGCCGGCCGAGGGCCAGCTTGACGCAGTCGGAGGGGGTGCCGCTGCAGGCCCAGGCCGTTACGCCGGCCGCGAACAGGGCGTCGGCCCGCTCGGCCCGCAGGGGAGTCTGCATGGTCAGGCCATGGCCGGTGGCGGAGCGCTCCTGGTCAGGGCAGACCACCGTGACCTGGTGGCCCCGGCGGGCGGCCTCGGCCGCCAGGGCCTGGATCCCTTCCGCGAAGACCCCGTCGTCGTTGCTGATCAGGATCCGCAGGGAGGACATCGCTCGAGAACCGGATCGGCGCGAGGGGACGCTGCCGGCAGGCTAGGCGGGCTGGCCACCCGGCCTGAACGGATGCCCCCCGGGCCGGTTCCGCGGTCCTGCTCCGTACAGTCGATCGTCACCGCCGCCGACCCGTGAGCGCCACGATCAGCCTCGAGCAGCTCAGCGAACGGCTGGACGCCCTGGAGGCCGACGCGGCCGCCGAGATCGGCGCCGCCGCCAGCGCCGCCGACCTGGAGGCCCTGCGGGTGGGCCTGCTCGGCAAGAAGGGGCGTCTCTCGGGCGTGCTGGGAGCCATGGGAAGCCTCTCGGCCGAGGAACGGCCGCTGGTGGGGCAGCGGGCCAATCGGCTCAAAGGTCAGCTGCAGGACCTGCTGGCGGACCGTCTGGAGGGGATCCGGGCCACGGCCCTGGCCGAGAAGCTGCGCGGCGAGACCCTCGACGTCACGGCCCCCAGCCGCTTCGTGCCGGCCGGGCACCGCCATCCCCTGATCAGCACGATCGAGGAGATCGTCGACATCTTCTCCGGCCTGGGCTACCGGGTGGAGGAAGGCCCCGAGGTGGAGACCGACCATTACAACTTCACGGCCCTGAACATCCCGCCCCACCATCCGGCCCGGGACATGCAGGACACCTTCTACCTCTCCGACGCCCTGCTGCTGCGCACCCACACCTCCCCGGTGCAGATCCGCCATCTGGAGGCCAACCCGCCCCCGGTGCGGATCGTGGCCCCCGGCCGGGTCTACCGCCGCGATGCCGTCGATGCCACCCACTCGCCGGTCTTCCACCAGGTGGAGGTGCTGGCCATCGACGAAGGGCTCGACTTCAGCCATCTGCGCGGCACTGTGACCGCCTTTCTGGGGCAGTTCTTCGGCGATCTGCCCGTGCGCTTCCGGGCCAGCTACTTCCCCTTCACCGAACCCTCAGCCGAGGTGGACGTGCAGTGGCGGGGCCGCTGGCTGGAGGTGATGGGCTGCGGCATGGTCGATCCGGCGGTGCTCGAGGGGATGGGGCTCGATTCGGAGCGCTGGAGCGGATTCGCCGCCGGCCTGGGGGTGGAGCGCTTCTGCATGGTGCGCCAT
>CAYGQY010000350.1:0-2714 GCA_964352195.1 uncultured bacterium | reverse complement strand
TCCCCGGACCCGTCCGGCCCACTCCACCTCCCGACTCCCCCCACGCCCGCCACCAACTGTGACCGACACCTCCCCCGCCATTTCCGTCGCGATCACCGTGCTGGTGGCCCTGCTGGCCCTCACGGGCTTCGGGGTCTACACGGCCTTCGGCCCCCCCTCCAAGCAGCTCACCGACCCGTTCGACGATCACGACGACTGAGCAGGAGGGCGGCTGATCCGCCAGCTGGCGAGCTGCCAGGGTCCCAGCAGCTCGGGATCCTCTCCAACCGCGGCGGCGCCCCCCGATCCGAGTGAGTCCCCCAGCCCATCGGTGCGCTCCAGCACGCGCCAGGCGGGTCCGAGCCGGAGCCGGTGCCGCAGGGGAGAGAGGTTCTGGGCGGTGAGCCGCAGCACCCCCGGCTGCCGATCGGGGCGCAGCGCGATGAGCCGCAGGTCCTGATGGCCCAGCTCCAGCAGCGCTCCCGGCTCGAGCGGAGCCGCCGGTCTCCCGGCGATCCCGGCGGCTCCCGCCGCCGGCCGAAGCCAGCAGGGTTCCCGGAACCGCACCGCCTCGGCCACGACCCCCGCCTGGCGCCAGCCGCCCGCGCAGGGCATCAGGGCCATCCGTAGCCGCTGGGGACCGTTGTCGGCGCCGGGGTCGGGCCAGGTGGGCCCCCGCAGCAGCGAGATTCCGAGGCGCTCCGGGGTCGCCCCCACGCCCTGGGGGCCGTCCAGCAGCACCGCCAGCCCCCCGGTGGCCGCCTGGCTGGCCGCCCATCCGATCGCGGCCACCTCCCAGCGGCTCTCCTCCCGAGCGGTGGCGCCGACCGCCGGCCGCTCCAGGACCCCCCCCGAGGTGTCGGCGGCCCAGCGCTGGGCTCGCTGCAGCAGGGGCAGCTCCAGGCGGAGCAGTTCATGGCGCTGCCGCCAGTCCACCTGCAGGGTCAGCTCCAGCCAGGGGCTGCCGGCGCGGAGCTGCACATCCAGCCGCAGGGGGCTGAGGCCGCAGCGCCCACGCCAGACCAGCCGGCCGCAGAGGGGCCCCTGCTCAGCCAGGTGCGGCCCGGGATCCCAACTCAGCGGCAGCGGCCGCTGCCGGTGATCGGCAGCCAGATCCCAGGCATCCCAGAACTCGCCCCGGTCGGCCCAGCGCCGCCAGCCGATCGGGGCGGCCAGCTGGGCGTGGCCGTCGCTCCCCCAGAGCTGTTCGACGCCGGCGGTGCCGATCTGGGCCCAGACCAGGCCATTGCCCAGCCGCCAGCGCGCCCCGCCCCCTTCCCCGGCTTCGGCCAGACGCGCGAGTCGCACCGGCGCGTCGATCGCCTCCGCCGGCCCGGGAGCCGGCCCCTCGGGCCCATCCTCCAGTCGCCGCTCCAGCGGCAGGACGCTGAGGCCCGCCGGCGCCCGCAGCTGGACCCAGGTCCCCCCGGCCGTCGCCGACTGGGAGGGCAGACGCCGGCCGTGCAGCCACCAGGAGCCGGCCGGGAGCCGCAGGCTGAGGGGGGCGGCCGGCAGGGGCTGCAGCCGCGCCAGCCACCAGGAGGCGCCGGCGGGAGCCGCCGGGAGCCAGGCCATCAGGGCCCGGTCCCGCTGGCGCCTGGCCAGGCGGCGGGCTTGGTGCCACTGGGGTTCGGCCTGCTCGAACACCTCCGGGATCGAGGTGCCGGGGAGGATGTCATGGAACTGCTGAAACAGCAGGGTTCGCCAGTCGACCGGGTCGTCCCCGCCGCCCCGTCCCTCCGACCAGAGCAGCGCGGCCGCCAGGTCCGCTTCCCGCAGCAGCCTCTCCAGGCTGCGATTGTGCCGTTTCTGGTCCGGGCGGCTGGTGGCGCAGCCGCGGTGCAGTTCGAGGTAGAGCTCGTCGCGCCAGACCGGCAGCCGCCCACGATGGGGCTCCAGCCGCTCCAGATAGGAGCGCAACGTGCCGTGCCGCTGGGGTGCCGCCGCCGGATGCCCCCGCCAGAGTTCGAGCTGCTCGAGCATCTCGGCGGTGGGACCGCCGCCGTGGTCCCCGACCCCCGGCAGCCAGAGCGCCTCGGCGTCACCGCTGGTCCGGAGCCAGTCGAGCCGGTAGCGCTCCATCGCCAGCGGATCGCCGTCAGTGCCGATCGGGGCCGTCATCAGCGCAAGCAGCTCGGCGCCGCAACGGCTGCGCCAGCGGAACAGACGGTGGGGGAACGGGTTGGCGGCGTTCCAGGCCAGCTTGTGGGTGCAGAACCAGCGCACTCCGGTGGCGGCCGCCACGGCCGGAAGACCGGCCGCGAAGCCGAAACTGTCCGGCAGCCAGGCCAGGGAGTGCTCCCACTCCGGGAAGGTGGCCCGGCTGTAGGCCTGACCCTCCTGGAACTGGCGCAGCAGGGAGGCGGTGTCGAGCAGAACGCAGTCGCTCTCGACCCAGGGACCATTGAGCGGCTCCCAGCGCCCGCTCCGCATCGCCGTCCGGATGCGGGCGAACAGCGCCGGACGGTGTCGCTCCAGCCAGGCGTAGAGGGCGGGGGTGGAGTGGCCGAACCGCAGGTCCGGATGGCGCTCCATCAGATCGAGGGCCGATTCGAAGGTGCGCACGGCCGCCTGCCAGGTGTCGGCCACCGGCCAGAGCCAGGCCAGATCCAGATGGGCGTGACCCAGCAGGTGGACGCCGGCGCCCGGCGCCGGAGCGTGACCCTCCAGGGCGGAGGCCAGGGCGGTGGCGGCCCTCGCGGGGGCGGGGTCCCGCCCCCCGCGGGGCGCCAGCG
>CAYGQY010000349.1:0-2715 GCA_964352195.1 uncultured bacterium | reverse complement strand
GCCTGGATGCGCCCATTGGGGCCGGTGCCGCGCAGCCCCCGCCCACGGTCGGCTCGTGGTCAGCCCGCGGGCCCGGAAGCTGGCCGGCCAGCTGGGCGTCGCCCTCGAGGGGCTGCGCGGCACCGGCCCCAATGGGCGCATCCAGGCCGAGGACGTGGAACGGGCCGCCGGGAAGCCGCTCACCCTGCCCCGGGTGGCGGAAGGGACCGCCGCCGCCGTAATCACCAGCCCCGCCGGCAACGGCGCCGGCCACGGAGCACCGGCCACGGCTCCGGCCGGCCAGACCTTCGGCAGCCCCGGGGACACCGTCCCCTTCACCACACTGCAGGCGGCGGTCAACCGCACCATGGTGGCCAGCCTGGCGGTGCCCTGCTTCCACGTCGGCTACACCATCACCACCGACCGCCTCGACGCCTTCCACAAGGAGGTGAAGGGGAAGGGAGTCACCATGACGGTCCTGCTGGCCAAGGCCGTCGGAGTGACCCTGGCGCGTCACCCCCAGGTCAACGCCGGCTTCAGCGAAGCGGGCATGGCCTACCCGGCCGCCGTGAACGTGGCGGTGGCGGTGGCCATGGAAGACGGGGGGCTGATCACACCGGTGCTCGCGGCCGCCGACCGCACGGACCTCTACACCCTCTCGCGCAGCTGGGCCGATCTGGTGTCCCGCTCCCGCAGCAAGCAGCTCAAGCCGGAGGAATACAGCACGGGCAGCTTCACCCTCTCCAATCTCGGCATGTTCGGCGTCGACCGCTTCGATGCGATCCTGCCGCCCGGCACCGGCGCGATTCTGGCAGTGGCAGCCTCCCGGCCGGTGGTGGTCGCCAGCGCGGATGGCTCGATCGCCGTGCGGCGCCAGATGCAGGTCAATCTCACCGCTGATCACCGCGTCATCTACGGCACCCACGCGGCGGCGTTCCTGAAGGATCTCGCCCAGTTGATCGAGACCAACCCCGAGCAACTCGTCCTCTGACCCGGCCTTCCCCTGATCGCCTCCTCTCCAGCTATTCCTTCGAGCTGCCGGAGTCCTGCATCGCCCAGTGTCCGGCCGAGCCCCGCCACGCCGCCCGGATGCTGGCGGTGGGAGCCACCCCTGCCGCTGCGGCCCGCCACCTGAGCGTCTGGGATCTGCAGGGGGAATTACGGCCCACCGATCTGCTGGTGGTCAACGACACCCGGGTCCTCAAAGCCCGGCTCCAGGCCAGACGGACCAGCGGCGGCGCGGTGGAACTGTTGATGCTCGACCCCTGGGCCACCCCGGGACCGGGCCCCGTCGAGGCCCGTTGCTGGGCCTGCCTGGCCCGGCCGGCCCGACGACTCAAGCCTGGCGAACGGCTGTGGCTGCAGGCACCGGGTGAACCGGACCTGACCCTGGAGGTGGTGGGACCCGCGGCGAGCTCGGGAGGGCGGATCATCCGATTCCCGCCCGGCTGCTCCACGGTGGAGGGGATCGAAGCGTTGCTCGGCCGATACGGCACCTTGCCGCTGCCGCCCTATATCCACCGCCAGGGACCGGAGGACGACAGCCGCTATCAGACCCGCTACGCCGCCAAGCCCGGCGCCGTGGCGGCCCCAACGGCCGGTCTGCACCTCAGCGACGCTCTGCTGGAGGCGCTGAGGCACCGGGGTGTGACGATGGCCGCGGCCACACTTCACGTGGGTCTGGGCACCTTCCGGCCGGTCGAAGGGGAAGACCTCGACGGGCTTGAACTCCACAGTGAATGGGTGGAGATCACCCCCGAACTGGTGGCAGCCGTGGCGGCCTGCCGGGCCCGCGGCGGCCGTGTGATCGCCATCGGCACCACCAGCGTCCGGAGCCTCGAGGGGGTGGCTGCCCTCAACGGTGGCGACCTGGTCCCCCACCGGGGGCCCGTGAATCTGGTGATCCAGCCGGGATTCCACTTCCAGGTGGTGCAGGGACTGCTGACCAATTTCCACCTACCCCGCAGCTCGCTGCTGCTGCTGGTCAGCGCCCTGATCGGCCGGGAGCGGCTGCTGGCTCACTACGAAGAGGCCAAGTCCCAGGGCTACCGCTTCTTCTCCTACGGCGATGCCATGTGGATCCCCCCCGAGGCCGTACTGGGCACGGCCCGGGGGTGATCGACTCCGTCGCCGAAGGGGCGATCAGGCGGCGGCCAGGTTGGCGGCAACGAAGTCCCAGTTCACCAGCTTCTCCAGGAAGGTGTTGATGTAGGCCGGCCGGAGGTTCTGATAATCCAGGTAGTAGGCGTGCTCCCACACATCCATGGTCAGCAGGGCGGTCTGGCCGTGGGCCAGGGGCAGGTCGGCGTTGCCGGTTTTGGTGATCTTGAGGCTGCCGCCGTCCAGCACGAGCCAGGCCCAGCCGCTGCCGAACTGGGTGGCGCCGGCCGCCTTGAACTGTTCGACGAAGGCGTCGAACCCACCGAGATCGGAGTTGATCTTCTCAGCCAGGGCACCGGAGGGGGCACCACCTCCACCCGGCTTCATGCTCTGCCAGTAGAAGGTGTGGTTCCAGACTTGGGCGGCGTTGTTGAAGACGCCGGCCTTGGCGGGATCAGCGGCCGCCGCCAGGATCACCGCCTCGAGGCTCTTGCCGTCGAGATCCGTTCCTTCCACCAACTTATTGAGATTGGTCACATAGGCGGCGTGGTGCTTGCCGTAGTGGAACTCGAGGGTGTTGCGGCTGATGTGGGGGGCGAGGGCGTCGAGGTCGTACGGAAGCGCGGGCAGCTGGTG
>CAYGQY010000348.1:0-2721 GCA_964352195.1 uncultured bacterium | reverse complement strand
GATCTACACCGTCGGCCCGATCAGTGTGCGCTCCGCCTGCTCCCACCATCTGGTGCCGATCCTGGGAAATTGCTGGATCGGCATCAAGCCTGGCGATCGGGTGATTGGCCTCTCCAAGTTCGCCCGCGTGGCCGATTGGGTGTTCTCTCGCCCCCACATTCAAGAAGAGGCCGTGATGATTCTCGCCGACGAGATCGAGCGGCTCTGCATGCCCCAGGGGCTGGCGATTCTGGTGAAGGCACAGCACTACTGCATGAAGTGGCGCGGCGTGAAGGAACCCCAGACCAGCATGGTTAATTCCGTGATGCGGGGTGACTTCCGCCACGATCCCAGCCTCAAACAGGAGTTCTTCGAACTGGTGCGCCAGCAGGAAGCCCTGCTCTCCACCTGAGGTCCTCTCCGCCCCTCCGGCGCCGGGCTTGGCCTTCCCCGATCACCCCATCGGCTCAGCCGCCGTCCAGCCGGAATCCTGTGCGGCACCGTGCACGGCCCGCAGCATGGCTGAGACCTGGCCCAGGTCCTTGATCCCGGGGGACACCTCCACTGCGCTGGACACATCCAGCCCATGGGGTCGTACCCGCTTCAGCACGGCGGCCGCCGACTCCGGCCCCATCCCCCCCGCCAGCCACCAGGGCATGGAGGGGGCGAAACCATCGAGCCATTCGAGCGGAATCCGCCGACCACTGCCCCCCAGTTGGTCGGGAACCCAGGCGTCGAGCAGCACGGCCTCCACTGCACCGGCATAGCGCTCGACCAGGTCGAGGTCGCTGGCGGTGCGGATGCGCAGGGCTTTCCAGATGGCACAACCCAGGTCCAGACCCAGGGCCGAGCAGCGCGAGGGGCTTTCCGACCCATGCAGCTGGAGCACCTGATGGCCCTGCTCGGGTCCCAGCTCCGGCCAATCGTCATCCCCGGGATCCGCCACCACCAGCACTCCCCGACAGGCGCGGCGGGCCGCGCCGACGGCCCCGAACAGGGCCGGGCGACGGGAGGGCTCGAGCCAGCGGGGGGAGGAGCGCACCGCGATCACGCCGATGGCATCCACCCCCAGGCTGGCCACGGCCTTGGCCTGGCGGAGGGTGCGCAGACCACAGATCTTCAGCTTGGGAGTGGGCACGGCGAAGGGGGAGGCTCACTGTTTCTAGGATCGGCTCACACGTCCTCGGGCACTCCTGGGGCATCGCGGAACCAGGGCGCGTGGGTGACGGGTGGCAGCTGTTGAAGATCCGAGGCATCCCCCTGAGGATCCACCCCAGCTGGTTTGTGATCCTGATCCTCGCCACGCTCGCCTTCCAGCAGCAGTACGGCCTCCAGCTGGCCGGCCAGGCCTCCGCCGCCGGCCTCTGGGCGCTCTCCCTCGGCACCGCCCTGCTGCTGTTCGTCTCGGTGTTGCTGCATGAGCTGGGCCATTCCCTGGTGGCGATCGCCCATGGGGTCAAGGTGCGGAGCATCACTCTCTTCCTGCTGGGGGGAGTGGCGAGCGTCGAGCGCGAATGCAGCACGGCCATGGGCGCCCTGCAGGTGGCCGCCGCCGGTCCCCTGGTGAGCCTGCTGCTGGCGGCCCTGTTGCTGGGCAGTGGCCATGCCGTCACCCATCTGTCTCCACTGCTGGGGGTGATGGTGGGCCAGCTCGGCAGTCTCAACCTGGTGCTGGCCCTGTTCAATCTGCTGCCGGGTCTGCCCCTTGATGGGGGTCTGATCGTCAAGGCGCTGGTCTGGCAGTGGACGGGCAGCCAGCGGCGAGGCATTCAGGTGGCGGCGGCCATTGGCCGGTTTCTCTCCCTGATGGCAGTGGCCATGGGCGCCCTTCTGCTGCTGCGGGGGGCCGGCGTCGGGGCCATCTGGCTGATTCTGCTGGGCTGGTTCGGCCTGGGCTCCTCCCGTAACCAGACCCAGCTGCTGGCCCTCCAGAAGGCCCTGCGGGACCTGCGGGTGGCCGACGCCGCCCGCCGCCGCTTCCGGGTGCTCGAGGCCGGCACCAGCCTGCAGGAGCTCAGCCGAGTCCGGCGGGGCGAGGACACGGCCCCCGCCGACTGGATCCTGGTCTGTGACGGGGGCCGCTGGAAAGGCGTCATCGATGACGAGCCCCTCACCACCCTGCCGGTGCAGCGCTGGGAGACGGAACGGGTGGGGGATCACCTCAGGCCCCTAAGCAGCCTGCCCACCATCGAGGACGAGGCCCCCCTCTGGAAAGCGGCCCTCCAGCTCGATGAGCCCGGCGTCGATCGCCTCCTGGTCCTGGGCTCGGCCGGCCTGCCCAGTGGCACGATCGAGCGTCCCGAACTCTCCGAAGCGGTGCTGTCCCGGCTGGGCCTGCGGCTGCCGCCGCCCCTCGTGGAGGCCGCCCGACGCCAGCGCAGCTATCCCCTCGGTCTGGCCCTGGGGCAGGTGGCCCGCGCCATGGCTGATGCCGGCGAGAGCTAGGGCTGGAGCCGGAAGCGGTGACGGCGGCGATCGATCGCCTCCCACTCCCAGGCCGCAAGCGGGCGGTGCATCAGGGGTCCGCCCCCCAGGGCCCTCCCGGCCGAGCGGCGCAGCCGAGGCACCAGTTCGGCGAGGGCCATCTGGAGCGGCAGAGCTGTTTCGCCACCAGCACCCCGGCCGATCTGGTGGAGCCCGGCGGGGCGAAACGGATCGGCAGTGCCCAGCTCTGGCGCCGGGGGCATCTGCTTCAGCACGGCTGCCTGCTGCTCGATCCCCCCGAGCCGCTCTGGCGGGAAT
>CAYGQY010000347.1:0-2738 GCA_964352195.1 uncultured bacterium | reverse complement strand
AGCAGGCCCAATACGGCTCGCGAGTTCCAGGGGCGAGCCTTGGGTGACAAGCCAGGCAGCTTGGCATTTCTGAAGAAATTCAATTTGCTCTCGTGATGCCACTTCATGGCCCATGGCTCCGATGTTAGAAAAGACAAGACTTGTGAAGATATCGCCTACATCAAACCCGTCTCCCATGCCAAGAAAAGCACCTACTATTGCGCCTCCTATTCTCCAGGCCATCTGTTCATCTTTAATGCGCCGCTTCTCCTTTTCCACTATGGATTGGAGTACATCCTTTGACTGGAATGCATAACCCTCTCTTGCGAGCTGAATGAAATTGTCTGCATAGGGCGCAGTTGTCATGGCTCTGGAGTTATTGGAAGAATTGACTGGAATCGATGGCTGAGGAGCACCAGCAGAATGAGCTTGCTGGGCAGTAGATCTAGAAGGCTGGTGGTCACTTGTGACTAAGTAGCTAGGGATGCGTTCAATGACGCTCAGCAACTCATGTATTTCTTTCAAGTGCGCCTGATCTTCAAGAGTTGAACCCTTACAGGCGATCAACACTGGACCTACGATTAGGTAGAGCGTGCAATCTGCTGGGTAGTCACAGAATGCAATATTGCTTTTGTGTTCTCTGCAGGACCATTCTTGTGCGCGAATAACGAACACACCATCTGCAGCCATGTAACAACAGTTGGCGGTCGAAACGTCAAGGTCAAGATGGCGACCTTGCGGATCACTGATGTCGGAAACTTTGATATGGAGCATGGGAATATGCAGCCATTAGCCCAGCACGGATTCAATGAGTGGTGCCTGGAGAGTCGCCTGAATACTCGCCTCGATAGGATCCATGCCAATTGCCACATAGCTCGTTGCTAATTGCTGCTCTAGAGAGTCACAGCATCTCTGAAAGTTCGCCTGGCCGGCTTGCAGCATGGATTCGGCGCTATGAGCTTCAAGTTCAAGTGCTTGCTGAGCGGGATCTAAATGCGCGTAGTTAGCACTGACTTGCACAAATCCGTTTGCATTGACTGGCAGGCCCAGCGGCATCATTTGACCGTTTTCAATGCCGGCTAGCTGATCTTGCAGTACGTGTATAAATTCATGTTCCAACGTCTCTATTAGCTCCACATTGCAGTCTAGCGCTGGCGCTCCGAGGGTAAGAATATTTGCGTGGGGATTATAAGTGCCGAACGATTCGGTCATTGAGGGATCAAGGGTGATTTCAACTCCTTTATCCCAGCATGCTCTGATATATGACTCTACCACGCTCAATCCTTCGCCACTCATTCCTCTATCGCCTAGCTCAATAAGGAACGATTCAAGATCCGAATTAGTTTGCATTGAATTTTTGCCGGCCTGTTTCTATATTACTAGAGGCACGGCTGCGGTCCAGCTAGATAAGCGACTCTTATCTACTGAACACTTGCAGGGTGGAGAGTCTGCTCTCCTAGCTGTCTAGCCCAGCCCAGCGCCTACCTGATCAAGCCGCCGAGCGGCTTGATCAAAAGCATCATCGACTACATCGTCTCCGCACCAACGGCTGTAAGCCGCCAGGTGGGTCTGCACGCTGTGGCCCATCGCCGCAGCCACCACCTTGGGCGGCAGGTCGCAGATCACATGGGCCCGGTGGGCGTAGCCGTGCCGGCAGGAGTAGGGCACGAGCTTCTCGCCCTTAGCCTCGTACTCACGCCGAAGCTGCTTCCAGAGGGAGCGATTCATCAGGTAGTGGCCCATGTAGCCACCACCGAGACCTGGCTGCATCGGCGGAAGCTCCTGGGTTGGGAATCGTTCCACGAGTCGCCAGCCGTCTGCCCAGTCATCGCAGGGCAGCGGCCGCAACACCCTTGGCCGGGTCTTACCGCGGGACGCAACCTTCTCATACATGCACCAGAGCCGCCCCTGGCGGATCTGCAGATGTTGAAGCTCCTCCGGGCGCAGTCCATAGGCCGCCATCAGCTGAAAGGCAAAGCGCCAGCGGGCATCCGGGATGGCCCGCACCAACGCAAGGATGTGCTCCACTTCCAAGGGCGTCGTGATGGCTTTGGCCGCACGCGATCGCCCCACGAATACAGCCAGATCCTGAGGCGGCTCCCAGTCCTCGCCCAGCCGGCGCTCCGCCACAGCCCAACGCAGCAGGGCGGTGGTCGACTGAATCTGGATCTGGCGGGTGCGCCCGCCCGGCTTGTCTGCCCAGATCCTGGCCAGGGCCTCCAGCAGCTGCTTGGCGTTCTGCGGCGGGGCCGCCACAGCCACGGCGCCGAGCACGTGGTTCATGTGGTGGCGGTAGACCCGATGCCAGGTCGACGGCTTGATCTCGCCACTGATCAGCTTGTGCTCCCGGAAGGCTGCAATCAAGGCATCCCAGTCCTCAGCTGGCACATCAATACCGCGTTGATCGGCGTTATACGCCACATCAATGCCCATGCTGACAATTTCACGCTTGATCCGCACCTTCCAGCGCTTGAACAGTGGGTTTGCTCTTTGTCCACACAGTCTGCGTCATCTTTACATTTGGCTCCGCCAGAGAGACATACACCTTTCTCGCAATGTTGTCCCGAGGGACAGTCCAGGTCCTTCTGACAGTCCAAACATTTGCTACCACTCGCATTGAGGCATTTATCTACGAAAATTGATTTCTGACAAATACTCTGTTGGCAGGTATTGCCTGCTGTGCAATCCGTATCTTTCAGGCATCGTTTGCTGTTACAGCCAACATCTGCAAGCAAAAGCAAAACGAATGGCAACAAAAG
>CAYGQY010000346.1:0-2752 GCA_964352195.1 uncultured bacterium | reverse complement strand
CCACAGCCCCCGCTGCCGGGTCCAGGCCCGCTGGGCGGCCTCCGGACCCAGCCGTTGGCGCCAGATCAGCGGCGCTTCACGGCCGGGATCGGCCGCAAAACTCTGGATCAGGGTGGACAGACCCACCAGCCGCTCCAGTCCGGAGGCCTCGGCACGGGGATGGCGCTGGAGCCAGGCGGCAGGACCGACCAGCAGCACGGCGATCACGGCGCTGGTGACCGGCAGCGGTCCCAGCCGGGGCGGCCAGAGCCGGGCCTTCCAGCGCGGCTGGGTGCGGGTGGTCACAGCTGGGCGGGCATGGCAATCGGGGGATGCGGCGCACGCGAGGGATGGACGCTCAACGGCGACCGCTGCTGGCTCGGTTGCGGCGCCGGCGATCCCGCCAGTCGACGGCAGAGAGGTAGATCACACCCCCACTCACGAACAGCAGCAGAAGGGAAGCAACAACGGCCAGCACACTGGTGCTGGAGAGCATGAAATCCGGCATCCGAACGGGCTGCTTGCCAGGGAAGTGGGGAACGGGTGGGATGGAGGCCGGTGGGCGGAACGCGGGAGCCCGAGGTGACCGGGTCCGCCGATCGTCCGGGTGCCGGCCCCCCGCCGGGGATTAGAAGTTGATCGTGCCGTCGCCGTTGCGGCCCCAGACCACCATGGCGATGGAGAAGCTGAACAGGGCGGCCATCGAGGCCCAGGCGAAGGTGATCAGCATGGGTGAACCCAGCAGTGATGCCCATGACTGTACCTAGGGTGATGCAGCGTCGAGCGGTGAACCCGGATGAACGCCACGGCCACCCCGGCGCGGCAGACCGTGCTCGAGACCGTCCGGCAACGCCAGCCCTACCCGCGCTTCAACGTGGTGGTCCTCGATGACGACGTGAACACCTTTCAGCACGTGGTGGACAGCCTGGTGCGGCACCTGCCGGCGATGACCCCCGATCGGGCCTGGGAGCTGGCCCACCGGATCGACGGCGAGGGGTCGGCGGTGGTCTGGAGCGGGCCCCAGGAACAGGCCGAGCTCTATCACCAGCAGCTGACCCATGAAGGCCTCACCATGGCCCCCCTGGAGCGGGCCTGAGGGACAGACATCCCCCCCCTCGGGTCAGGCCAGGCTGGTGGGCCGAGCGCCGCAGGAGAACTCGATCAGGGTGCGGGTGCTCAGGGTGAGGGAGCCCGCGTCAAGCAGGTAGGCGATCACCCGGCCGGAACTGATGGCCAGCCCGCGGATCTGGCGGGCAACCGGTTGACCCACGGTGATCACCTGCACCGGCTCGCCGAGATGACGGCTGAGTTGATCGCTGATCGAGGCTCGGGTCAGAACCACCGGGGGACTGCGGCTGCTCTCTTGTCCTAGCAGTGGCGCCTAGGGTCGAGAGAGGGCGCAACAAAGCGATGGGTCGGGTGGTGATCACGCACAGCACCTACCTGGATGGCCTGATCGCCCTGCTCAGGGCGCTGGCCGCCCAGGAGGGGATCGTCACCGTCACCCCGGCCGTGATCAGCCGGGTGAAGGGGCATTCCCCCCAGCTGCGGCTGCGGGTGTCAACGCCCATCCTGGGGGGATTCAAGCTGATGGCCCGCCGGGGCAGTTCCGCCCAGGAGGTGTTCGTGGTGACCACCTGGAAGCGCGACAGGCTGGAGCAGGAACTGGACCGGCTGCTGGGCCACCGCTGAGCTGGGTGTGCCGAATCGAGCCGGATCGGAGGCGTGTCGCCGCGGTGGCCGGCCGCGGGGCCGGGGCCGGGACGCCTGGCTGAGAAGGGTGAACCGCTGTGCCGTCTTGCCCCAGTGTTCGACCTGGAAGAACCAGAGGAGCGGTCAAAGTGGAGCTCCGTTTCCGGCAACGAGGCCGGTGTACGTCACCGTCACGACAGACCACCCACGTCGAAGAGGGAGTCAGATCAGAAAACTGTAGAAGGCAGTCACCAACACAGCAGTCCTCTGGAAGCTTAGGGGGTGATGGCGGACGGCAGGGGCCAGATCGCCCGCACCTGCTCGAGCCGCTCCAGGGCCTCCCGCTCCCGCTCCACCGGGTCAGTGGCGTGGAGCTCGAAGCACACGTGCCCCAGTTTCCGCCCGGGGGTGGACGAGGCCTTGCCGTACCAGTGGAGCCGGGCACCGGGAAGGTTCTCCAGGGCACGGAGCGGCACGGCGTAGGCGGCCGTGGAGGTCTCGTAGCCGAGCAGATTGACCATCAGGGCGCCCGCCCAGAGCAGGCGGGTATCTCCGAGCGGGGCGCCGCGCACGATGCGCACCTGCTGGGCGAACTGACTGGTGACGGCGGCCTCGATCGTGTAGTGACCGGAATTGTGGGTGCGGGGGGCGAACTCGTTGATCTGCAGGCCCGCCGGCCCGTAGAAGAACTCGATCGAGAGCACCCCGACGTAGTCGAGGGCGGTGAGCAGCGAGGCCGCCACATTGCGGGCCCGGGCCTCCACCGCCTGGCCGGCGCTGGCCGGGGCCAGCACCCAGTCGCAGACCCGGGCGTGCTGATGGGTGCGCACCAGGGGGAAACAGGCCACCGTGCCGCTGCTGTCCCGGCAGGCCACCAGGGCCAGCTCCTGCTCGAAGCTCACGAACTCCTCCAGCAGCCAGAGCCCGGGGTTCCCCTCCTCCAGCAGGGCCTCCAGCTCCAGCTGGGAGCCGACCAGCCGGGTCCCCCGTCCGTCGTAGCCGCCGGTGACCGCCTTGGCCATCAGGGGAAAGGAGAACCCATCCGGCAGCCGGGGCGCTGCCGGATGGGTTCTCCTTTCCC
>CAYGQY010000345.1:0-2767 GCA_964352195.1 uncultured bacterium | reverse complement strand
GCAGCCGCTGGATCCCCGGGATCACCCGGGTCTGGTCGCCCTCGCCGCCGGGCCGCCGCCGCTGCCGGTGGCCCTCGATGAGTCGCTGGTCCGGGATCCCGCCCTGCGCCGCCGCTGGGGCGGCTGGCAGGTGCGGCGTCCCTCCCAGGACGGCGACCCGCGGCCCCTGCTGGCCCTGCTGACCGGCGGCCGGCCGCACCTGATGGTCAGCACCGGCTTCGAAACCGGGATCGGCCGCCGCTGGATCGAGCATCTCGCCGCTCTCCAGGCACTGGGGCCCACCCCCGTCGCTCCGGGGCTGGCGCCGGGCTGGGGGGCTGCCGGGGCGCTCGCCAGTGCCGATCCGGAGCGGGTGTGGGCCGCGGCAGCCGCCCGGCGCCCGCTGCCGCCAGAGTCGGGGGGCACCGTTCCGTCCCCGCCATGACCTTCAGCAAGCAGGACACCCTGGCGGCCTCCGCGCCCTGGGTGGCCGTCGTCCTGAACGTGGTACCTGGCCTGGGCACGGGGTACATCTACCAACGGCGCTGGCGGGCCTACTGGATCACCTCGGCGCTGAGCACCGGCTGGTTCGCGCTCGGCCTGGTGCTGGGTCAGGGGGATGCCTTCGATCCCGGCGCCGAGCTGGATCCGGGCAACCAGCTGGTTGGCCTCGGCGGTCTGCTCCTCCTGGCCGCCGTAACCGCGGCGGAGGCGGGACTCACCGCCCGCCGCGCCCGTCAGGCCTAGGCCCGGCGCCGCTCCGCCATGGCCCCTCCCCTGCTGCTGCCCAGCGATGGTCCGGCCGAGGCGCTCGCCCGGCGCCTGGAGCGGGCCTGGGGTGAGAACACCCTGGTGGGACTCTGTGCGCCCCAGGAGCGCGAGCTGCTCGCCTCCGCCCTCACCGGCGCCGGACCGGCTGAGGCCGACCCGGCCGGGTCCGCGCTGAGCGGAGCCGGTGTGGTGGTGGGCAGCGGTGGCAGCGCCGGTGGGCGCCGCTGGTGCCTGCAGCCGCTCACCCATCTGGGGGCGTCCGCCCGGGCCACGGGGCAGTGGCTGCAATCCATCGGGCTGAATCCCTCCGGCCTCCTGCTGCTGAATCCCCTGCCCCTTCATCACGTCAGCGGACTGCTCTCCCTGGTGCGGCACCGTCAATGGGGCGCCGAGCTGCGCTGGCTGCCACCCGAGCTGATGCGCCAGCCCCGGGCCCTGGCCGCGGCGTTTCCCCTGGCCGAAGGTCCCCCGGCGGTGCTTTCCCTCGTCCCCACCCAGCTGGAGCGCCTGCTGGCGTGCCCTGAGGGGGCGGCCTGGTTGCGGGGCTGCGCCCTGGTCTGGATCGGCGGCGGGGCCCTGCCGGTCGAGCTGGCCCGGCGGGCGCGCCGGGAGGAGATCCGGCTGTCACCCTGCTATGGGGCCACCGAAACCGCCGCCATGGTGACGGCCCTGCCACCGGAGCGCTTCCTGGCGGGCTGGGCGGGCTGTGGAGACGCCCTGCCCGATGTGGAGCTGCGCCTCGATGCTCAGGGGGCGTTGCTGGTGCGCACCCTCCGGATCAGCCCCGGCCACCTGCAGGGGGGGGCGCTGCGGCCGCTGGGGTGCGCCGGGGGCTGGTGGCGCAGTGGCGACGCCGCCGCGTTCGCCGCCGGCGGCCTCGAGATTCTCGGCCGGCTGGACGGGGCGATCAGCAGCGGTGGCGAAACCGTGTTTCCCGAGCAGGTGGAGGCCCGGCTGCTGGGCTGGGCGCGGCAGGACGGACTGCCCCTGAGGCATCTGCTGCTGGTGCCCCGCCCCGATCCGCTCTGGGGGGAGCGCCTGGTGGCCCTGGTGCGTCCGGACGATGGCGGCGCCGACGCCGACGCCCTGATCGAGCGCTGCCGCCGCCTGGCCCAGCGGCTGCCTCCGGCCCAGCGCCCCCTGGGCTGGCTCCCTTGCCCTCCGCTGGCCCCGAACGGACTCGGCAAGTGGGAGCGGGCCCGCTGGCGGGACTGGCTCCGCCGAGTCTGGGCGGTGCGCGACCTGTGACGGTCGATCCCGATGGGCTGACGGCCGGATCCCGACCGGCTAGAGCTGGTCCACTGCGCCTGCCCCAGGACCGAGCTCTCCGACGCCGAGCTGGCCAACAGAAACATGGCCGCCGGGCTGGTGGCCAGGTTTCTGGGCGCCTTCGGGATCCACAAATTTGTGCTGGGCTCCACCCGTGCCGGCGTGATCATGCTGGTGGTCTCGGTGGCCGGGGGTGTGGTGACCTGCGGCATCGCCAGCTTCGTGATGGGAGTGATTGGCGTTGTGGAGGGGATCATCTACCTCACGGCCACCCCGGACGACTTCAAGGCCACCTACGTCGATGCCAGCAAGGAGTGGTTCTGAGCATGGTTCCGTCAGCCGGCTCCCCATCCCTGCTGCTGATCCTGGCCCTGGCGGCGCTGGTGAGTTTCAGCCTGGCCGGGGTGGCGGTGGAGGACGGCTTCCATCCCCTCGCCCTGGTGGCCACCCTGCTCCTGCTCAGCCGGCTCCCGGGCCCGCGGCCGGCCGCGAGGCGTCCAGCCAGCGCACCAGGGCCTCCGGCAGCGGGCACCGCTCTCGGCGTTCCGCGTTGATGGCCACATGGCGAAGGGTGGCGCAGGCGGCACTCCGGCCCTGGGACAGGAAGACGCAGCACACCTCGAACCCCCCCCCCTCGAGCTGGCGTGGATGCAGTTCGATCGCCAGCCGATCGCCGCAGACCAACGGCTGGTGGTACTCCGCGGCGCAGTGGACCACCGGCAGCGCCACGGGGAGGGGGGGCCTGGAG
>CAYGQY010000344.1:822-2778 GCA_964352195.1 uncultured bacterium | reverse complement strand
TTCCCACCCCCCTCCAGCGCAGCGGCAGCGCCCACCACAGCTCGCCGGTGGGCGGCGGTGGCCGTTGAGTCGCCCGCTGCCTCCGCCTCCCCGCTCGGTGCTCGCCCTCGATGTGGGACATCGCCGCATTGGCCTGGCGGGATGTGACCCCCTGGGCCTCACGGTCACGCCCCTGCCGGCCCTGCGCCGCGGCCGCTTCGGGGAGGATCTCGATCACCTGCGCAACCTGGGGCGTCAGCGCCGGATCGAGGCGCTGGTGGTGGGGCTTCCCCTGGACGCGGCCGGCCAGGAGACCCCCCAGGTGGTTCACTGCCGCCGCTATGGCCTGCGGCTGGCCGCCGCCCTGGCCCTGCCGCTCGCCTGGGTGGATGAGCACGCCAGCAGCTGGGAGGCGGGCGAGCGCTTCGCTCTGCATGGCGATCGCAGCGGCCGGCTCGATAGTGCCGCGGCTGCGCTGCTGCTGCACCAGTGGCTCCGGGAGGGGCCGACACCCGGTCCGGTCTCCCCGGCGACCCCACCCCCGGGCCTGCCGGCCGACGCTGCGACATTCTGAACGCATTCGCATTGCCTCCATGAGCGCCGAAGGACCATCGATCACCGGATCGGGTGACGTGCCCACGGTGCTCGTCCGCGATGGCCGCGGACGCCAGCTGCTCTGTTTTCTCGAGCAGCTGATCCCCCTCGACGGGCACGATTACGCCCTGCTCACCCCGGTGGACACTCCGGTGTGCCTGGTGCGCATCGGTGACGGAGAGAGCCTCGAGGATGAGGTGATCGAGGAGCTCAACGCCGCCGAGGCCATTCTCACCGTGGCGGACGTGGTGCTGCAGGAGCACGACCTGACCCTGGTGCGCTCGGCCGTCACCCTGACGGTGAGCGGCGAACTCGATGAGCCTGACCCCGACGAACTCGATGAGGAGCTGGAGGACGAGGACGCCGACGAGGAGACCGATCTCTATGAAATGTTGATCCAGTTCCGGGCCGACGGCCAGGAGTACGGCCTCTACATCCCCCTCGATCCATTCTTCGTGGTGGCCCGCATGGAGAGCAGCGAGGCGGTCCTGGTGGAGGGGGAGGAGTTCGAGCGGGTGCAGCCCCGCATCGAGGCCGAGCTTGAGGACCGGGAGAGCGCCGGGTGAAGGTTCAGCGCCTGCTGCGCCCGGACTGGGTGCCGGGCACCACCCTGGTGGGATTGCCGCTAGAGCGCCTGCTGCAGCAGGGAATCGGCGCCCTCGTCCTGGATGTGGACCGCACCATCCTGCCCCGACGGACGGCCGAGCTACCCCCCTCGGTGGAGAACTGGCTGCTGGCGGCCCGGCGGGAGCTGCGGCTGCATCTGTTCAGCAACAATCCCTCCCGGCAGCGGATCGGGGCCGTGGCCGATCGGCTCGCGCTGCCCTACACCACATCAGCCGGCAAACCGCGGCGCAGGGCCCTGCGAAAAGTGCTGGCCGAGCTGGGACTCTCGCCTTCCCAGGTGGGGCTGGTGGGCGATCGGGTCTTCACTGACGTGCTGGCCGGGAACCGTCTGGGCCTGTTCACCGTGCTGGTCAAACCGGTGGATCCCCTCGGCCAGCCCTGCCGGCGGGACCGACTGCAGCGGCTGGAGGTGGGTCTGGCGCGGCTGGTGGGGACCAACCTGGCCCGATGATCCGGCGCGTCATCAAGGTCGGCACGAGCCTGCTGCGGGGATCCCCGGGCCGTGGCACCGAGGCGGTGATCGCCGATCTGGCCGCCAGCCTCAGCCGGCGGCGGCAGGGAGGTGAGGCGATCGCCCTGGTCACCAGCGGGGCCGTCGGACTGGGCTGCCAGGCCCTGGGCCTGGTGGATCGCCCCGGCGAGGTGGTGGCCCTGCAGGCCTCCGCCGCGGTGGGCCAGGGACGGCTGATGCGGCTCTACGAAACCGCCTTCGCCCGCCATGGCCAGCCGCTCCAGGGCGCGAACGACCTGCTCAGC
>CAYGQY010000344.1:0-812 GCA_964352195.1 uncultured bacterium | reverse complement strand
TGGCACCACGGTGGCCCAGGTGCTGCTCACCCGCGGCGACCTGGCCTCCCGCCGGCGCTACCAGAACGCCTGCCGCACCCTCGAGCAGCTGCTGGGCTGGGGGGTGGTGCCGGTGGTCAACGAGAACGACACCCTCGCCACCGACGAACTCCGCTTCGGTGACAACGACACGCTCTCCGCCCTGGTGGCCGTGGCGGTGGGGGCCGACGAGCTGGTGCTGCTCACCGACGTGGACCGGCTGTACTCCGGCGACCCCCGCAGCGATGCCAGCGCCGAGCCGATCGAGGAAGTGCGGGACCTGGCGGAGCTGGCCCGGCTCAGCGGGGTGGCCAGCGGCGGGGGTCGCTGGGGAACCGGTGGCATGACCACCAAGCTCACCGCCGCGCGCATCGCCACCTCCAGTGGCGTGCGGGTCCGGCTGGCCGACGGCCGCGATCCCGCCGTGCTCGAGGCCCTGCTGGCGGGCGGGCGCGTCGGGACCGTCTTCCAGCCCAGCATCACCCCCCTGCCCGACCGCAAGGGCTGGCTGGCCCATGCCCTGGTCCCCCGCGGAGATCTGGTGATCGATGCCGGAGCGGAGCGGGCCCTGGTGGAACGGGGCGCGTCGCTGCTGGCGGTGGGCATCCGCTCGGTCCGCGGCAGTTTCGCCAGCCGTGATGCCGTGCGACTGGTGAGCCGGGACGGCCGGGAGATCGCCCGCGGGCTCTGTGCCCTCAACAGCACCGAAGTGGAGCGGGTCCGGGGGCTGAGCAGCGAGGCGGCCCAGCTGGCCCTCGGGAGGCCAGTGCCCGACGCGGTGGTCCACCGCGACC
>CAYGQY010000343.1:2513-2796 GCA_964352195.1 uncultured bacterium | reverse complement strand
GTGCCTATGGGCTGATCCAGCTGGCGGAATCGGCCGATGGTCTGCTGGGCGAGGGCCTGCTGGAGGAGGAGCATGTCAACAACTTCTCCAAGCGCGCCTTCCTGGAAACCGCCCAGGCCGAGCGGGAGGTGCAGGTGATGATCAGTGAGGCCGCCAATGACGGCCAGCAGATCACCCGCAAACAGGTTCGCCGGCTCACCGACGAATTCACTGCCGCCACCAGCCCCCTGCTGCCGGAGGAGATCCGCCGGCGCACCCAGGAGAACCTGCTGCCGCCCCGGGC
>CAYGQY010000343.1:0-2503 GCA_964352195.1 uncultured bacterium | reverse complement strand
CTGGCCCGGTTGCCCGTTCCCCAGCAGGACGATCTGCGCCGGGCCTTGCGGGAGGAACCGGAGCTGGATCGTGTCCGGGATGTGACCAGCACGGCCCGCTGGCTGACCAAGGCGGCCGAGGCGGGCGCCGCAGTGCGGGCGTTCCAGCTGGGGGATCTGGATCTGGACAAGGCCCTGCAGGAAGCCCAACGGCTCGATGCCCTCGGCCTGCTGGCCGACGCCGTGGGCCAGGCCCATCAGCTGGAGAGTGCCGTGCTCAAGCTCCACACCAGTTGGCGGCGGCTGGGGGGCCTGCAGGAACGCCTCTGGGTGGAAAGCGGCAGCAGCACACCCCATCTCAGGGAGGTGCTGCAGGCGCTCCAGAGCCTCAGCGGCAGCACCCTGCGGGTGTCCCTCGGCGAGCTGGCCGGTGGCCGGCGGGTGCGGTTGCAACTGGTGGAGGAAGGGCCCGATCAGCTGGAGGCCCCGTCGCTGCCCTGAGCCCTGGCCCGGATCCCCTGCGGAGGGAGCCCCAGGGCAGGATCCCGCCCGTCGCTGCACGGGGCAGATTTGACAGGATCCGTGCGAGCGTGGTCTGGTGAGAGCAGATGAATAAAGAGAATGAAGCAGGAAAATTCCAGGATCACCTCATTGTTGACTCCCCCCGACAGCCAGGCCGATGAACCGGGGCTGATGACCGCGCAGTCGACGACCGAAGCAACCGTCGGGATGGGCACCAGTGACTTCGTGCTCGTGTATCACCGCTCCCCCTTCGAGGAGCAGATCGACGCCGATGGGAAGCGGCAGTGGGTGGATCAGAAGAGTCCGAACGGGATCATCCCGACGCTGAGAAATCTGTTTCGCAGCCAGCGTGCCGGCACCTGGATCGCCTGGCGCCGCCAGGATGGCGAGGGTCCGGCTGATGACGAACGTCTGCAGATGGACTCTCCGCATGATTTCGTGCTGCGTCGTCTGCCACTGACCACTGCACAGATCTCCAGTTTTTATCACGTCACTTCGAAGGAATCGTTCTGGCCCATTCTTCACTCCTTCCCCAGCCATTTCAGCGTCGACAACGCTGACTGGTGCACCTTTGAGGAGGTCAATGCCTCCTTCGCCAGGGCCGCCTGTCAGGAGGCCGCCCTGGGGGCGACGATCTGGATTCACGATTACAACCTCTGGCTGGCGCCGGCCTACATCCGCCGCGAGCGACCGGATGTGCGGATCGCCTTCTTCCACCACACCCCTTTCCCCTCCACCGATCTGTTCAGCATCCTGCCCTGGCGGGATGAGATTCTTGACAGCCTGCTCTGCTGCGATCTGGTGGGGTTCCACATCCCCCGCTATGCCAACAACTTCGCCCATGCGGCGATGAGTCTGCGGGCGGTCCGCAGTGTGGATCCCGTGCCGGTGGCGGAGAAGTTCCGGCGCCATGGCAGTGCCCTGGCCGATCCCTTCGTGGTCCCCTATCTGGAGCAGGGTGGCCGCCGGGTCCGCATCGTGGCCTCCCCTGTGGGCACCTCCCCCGAGGTGATCCGCATGATCGGAGCCCGTCCGGAGGTCCAGGCCCAGGCCGAGCAGATCCGCGACCAGCACAGCGAGCGAACGCTGATCCTCTCCGCCTCCCGGGTGGATTACACCAAGGGCAACGAGGAGATGCTGCTCGCCTATGAACGCCTGCTGGAGGAGCACAAGGACTGGCACGGCAAGGTCGAGTTGTTTCTGGCCTGTGTGGCCGCCGCCAGCGGGATGCGGATCTACGAGGACATCCAGCGTTCCGTCGAGGAGGTGGTGGGGCGGATCAATGGCCGCTTCGGCCGGATGGACTGGACGCCGGTGCGCCTCTCCACCCGGCGCATTCCCTATGAGGAACTGGTGGCCTGGTTCGGCCAGGCGGACGTGTGCTGGATCACCCCGCTGCGCGACGGCCTCAATCTGGTGGCGAAGGAGTACGTGGCCGCCCGGCGCGGCCGGGACGGGGTGCTGGTGCTCTCCGAGTTCACCGGTGCCTCGGTGGAGCTGCAGGATGCGTTGCTCACCAACCCCTATTCCCACCGCAGCATGGATGCGGCCATCTCCGCTGCGCTGGTGATGGCCAAGCCGGAGCAGCGGGAGCGCATGGTGGCCATGAACCAGGCGGTCGAGGAATTCACCGTCGAGCACTGGGCCCAGCAGCAACTCGGTGAGCTCCAGGCGCTCTGAGAGTGGATCGGGGCGACAGGATCCGGAGCGGGACCCTCCGCGCCAGGGTCTGGCTGGTCGGCATCGGTCTCGCTCTGGCCCTGCTGGCGCTGCTCGCTCCCCTGGGCTGGGCCCGACAGAGCACCACGATTTCGGTGCTGATGCCGGCTCCCTTCGCCGATGCGACCGCCTCCACGGTGGCCGCCTTCAACCGCCGCCACCCGCGCTTGCGCATCGCCGTCACCCGGGGGCCCTTCGAGACCGAGGCGGTCTCGGATCTGGCGATCGGCAGCCTGCTGCTGGGGGACAGCCCCTACGACCTGCTGCTGATGGACGTCACCTG
>CAYGQY010000342.1:0-2797 GCA_964352195.1 uncultured bacterium | reverse complement strand
GATCAGCCCCCTGCCCGGGGCCACCCCCACCAAGCCGGGATCCGCCACCCTGCCGCTGCCGGGGATCGCCGCCGATGTGGTCGACAGCGACGGCCGCAGCGTGGGCGTGGATGAAGGCGGTTATCTGGCGGTGCGCCGCCCCTGGCCGGGGATGATGCGCACGGTCCATGGGGACCCTGAGCGCTTCCGCAGGAGCTACTGGGAGCACATCGCCGGCGCCGATGGCCGCCCGCTCTACTTCGCCGGCGATGGGGCCCGCCGCGATGCCGACGGCTACTACTGGGTGATGGGCCGGGTCGATGACGTGATCAGCGTGTCGGGGCACCGGCTGGGTTCGATGGAGATCGAATCGGCGCTGGTGAGCCATCCGGCCGTGGCCGAAGCCGCCGTGGTGGGCCGCCCCGACGCCCTCAAAGGCGAAGGCATCGTCGCCTTCGTGACCCTGCAGGCGGACCGCAGCGGCGACGAGTCGTTGGCGGCCGAACTGCGCCGGCATGTGGGCATCGAAATCGGCGTGATCGCCCGCCCCGATGAAATCCGCTTCAGCGACGCCCTGCCGAAAACCCGCAGCGGCAAGATCATGCGCCGCATCCTGCGGGCCCTGGCCGCCGGGGAGGAGGTGAGCGGCGACACCAGCACCCTGGAGGACCGTTCCGTGCTTGACGCCCTGCGGGTCTGAGCGGCAGGGGGCGGCCATGCGCGCCGATCTGTGGCATCAGAGCCTGCGGCTGGGTCTGGCCGCCGGGATCACGGCCTCGATCGCGCTCTGGAGCCAGCGGATCGAATTCGTCTGGTATCCGCTGCTGGCAGTGATCTTCGTCATCGACGACAACGACGAGCGCACGCTGGCCTCCGCCCGGGCCCGGCTGCTCGGCACCGCCACGGGGGGGCTGGTGGCCTTCCTGGTGCACACGATCGCGTCCGGCTGGGGAGCGGTGCTGCTGTCACTGCTGATCACGGTGCCCCTGCTGCGCCTGCTGGGCTGGCACCAGGGCCTCTCGACGGCCGTGACGATCACGATCCTGTTCCTGCTGATTCCCGGCTACACCGCCCTGAACTGGGACTACGTCTTCAACCGCACCCTCGACACCAGCGTCGGCATCGGGATCGCCCTGCTCTGCGGCCTGGGGCTCTGGCCCCGCGACCGACTGGAGCGGATCACGGGGCTCGATCGCGAGCTGCGGGCCGCGATCGCACACCAGGATCAGGCCTGGATGGACTGGCGCCAGGGGCGCCGCGACGGAGCGGCGTCGGCACCGCCCGGGCCCCTGCCCCCCGCCCGGCTCTCCACCGACCTGCTGGAGCTGGAGCGCCTGGTGCAGGCCGAACGCGCTCACCGGGGCGGAACCGTGGTCCGGCGTCAGCGCTGGGACCAGCGGCTGCTGCTCTGGCGCACCATCAAGCACCACTGGGTGCAGTACGAGCGGCTGATGACGCTGCAGGCCGCCCTGCCGGAGGGAAGTCCGATCCCGCTGCTGCTGCGGCAGTCGATCGAGGAGGAGGAGAGCCGGCTGCGCCATGCCCTCCACAGCCAGCGTCTGTGCGAAGGGCATCCCCGCGGCCGGGGGGCTCCATGATCCTGCCCCGACGCTCCGAGCTGCGGCTGGTGGTGGTGGTCGGCCTGAGTGCCGCCTTCGGAGCGCTCAATCCGGTGCCGGATGCCTACTACATGCCCCTGGCGGTGGTGGCGGTCATGGCGGGGAGCTATGGGGGCTCCCTGCGTCTGGCCCTGCAGCGCCTGCTGGGCTCCCTGCTCGGCAGCCTGATTCTCCTGGTCAGCGCCACGGGGCTGTCCGTGCCGCTGCCGCTGGCCCTGGCGGTGGCCCTCACCCTGATGCGTCTGCTCGGGGGGAGCATCGGGCTGGCCTCCGGCTACAAGGTGGGGGGCAACATCATCGTGATGGGCTGGCTGGTGCACACCGCCACCCTGACCAGCTGGGTGCCACTGCGCCTGCTCTGGACCTGTGTGGGCGTGATCGTGGGCATGCTGGCGATGCGGCTGATCTGGCCGAGCCGGGCCATCAGCCAGCGTCACCAGACCTGTCGGGTGCTGCTGGAGGGGCTGGCCGGCGAGTGCCGCCGCCAGGGGCACGCCCTGGAGCAGGTCGCAGCCGGGGACCCGCCGATCCGGATGCGCCGACGGGGGGAAGGGTTGCAGGAGGAGCGCAGCGTCCTCCAAGGGCTGCGTCAGACCCTGCCCGAAGCGATCACGGAGCTGGGCCCCCATCCCCTGAGCCATCCCCTGGCCCGGTTCTGGGAGGTGTTCGATGGGTGCTGCTCCACCCTGATCGGGCTCCTGGAGAGCCTGCGCACCCTGCCGCCGGTCCCGCCGGTCGCCCCCCCCTGGGTCGTGCTCCGGCAGGCGGAGGCCGAGCTGCTGCTCGCCATCGCCGACCGTCTGGAGCAGTGGCACCGAGGGTTCCCCATCCCACCCCGGCCCCGGGAGCTGCCGGAACTGGAGCACCTGCACCGGTGCAGATGCGCGATCCTGGCGGCAGACCCGGCCCAGGGCGCCGAGCTGCTGTCGGCGGGGCGGCAGCGTCAGGTGGCCCGACGGCTCACACTGGCGCACCAGGCTGGCCAGGCGATCGAAACGATGGAGGAGCATTGGGCGGAGCTGCGTCCATGAGCCGGTCGGGATCGGCTGGCCTCGGACTTCTGCTGGTTCTGGGTCTTGCCACTGCCGGCCGGGCGATGGATCCCCCGGTGCCCCACACGGCTCCGGCCGGCACCGAAGGGCTCCGGCGCCGCTGGGAGCGGCTGGACGAGGAGCTCCGGCTGCTCGATGGGGGTCTCC
>CAYGQY010000341.1:0-2801 GCA_964352195.1 uncultured bacterium | reverse complement strand
GAGAGCGGATGGGCCCAGGGGATCACCCTTCGCGGAGAATCAACCCTAAGGGGATGGGACGTGCCGGCGGCGGATCGGCCCTCCAACGGCGCCCGCCTCCAGGCCAGTTTGACGGCCGGTTCGAGCGCCCGGCTCCCGCCCGTTTCCCCATGCCCCCTGTTGATCGCCGCGACCGCCTGCTCGAAGCCAGTGCCGGCCTGTGGGTCGGCAGCTTCATCCGGCTGGGCCCCGATGGGAAGGAGCGGGAGCGCTTCCCCACCCGCCTGCTGGTGCACGAGCTGGATGGGGAGAGCGAGGCCGCCCTCACCGATGTCCGTACCGGTCGGGAGGCCAAGGTGCGCTTCGCCGATCCCCCCGTGGGGATGGAGATCCCCGTGCGGCGGGCCATTGGAGCCTCGGCCCGGACAGGTTGGGACCCTGGCCGGCCCTGATGGAACCCTGCCTGGTGCACGGGGACCGTCGGCGCCGCGCGGTGGTGCGGCACGACGCTGATCGTCTCGTGGCGGCTGTGCTGGAGGCTGGCGCCGGACCTGGAACTGGAGACCGTGGCCCGGAGGGGGCCCGAGCAGCCGCTGGTCAATGGACTGCCCCAGCCCAGCTGAGCCCTCAACGCACCGAGACGCCTTTCCAGAAGGCCACCCGGCCGCGGATCTCCTCGGCGGCGCTCTTTGGCTCGGGATAGAACCAGGCGGCGTTGGCGTTCACCTGGTCGCCGACCACCAGGTCGTAGTAGTGCGCTTCGCCCTTCCAGCCGCAGACGCTGCGGTGCGAGGAGGGACGGAGGTGCTCGAGGTTCAGCGCTTCGGCGGGGAAGTAAGCATTGCCTTCCAGCTTGACGATGTCGTCACTGCTGGCGAGGACAACGTCATTCCAGCGGGCTTCCATGGCGACCACGACGGGGACGCTCATCCTGGAGCCCGGACGTCCCGGTTGGGCGGCCTCCGGGCGGCGGGCAGGATGGCGCCGGCCCTGGCGGCGATCACGCATGCAGGTGGTGGGTATCGATGGCTGCCGCTCCGGTTGGCTGTGCGTGGGCGGGCGCCCGCCGGGCGCCGATCCCCAGGCCGGCCCGGGCGGCCGGGAGCTGCGGGCCTGGATCCTGCCGGAGCTGGGGGACCTGGACCTCGATCCCTCCGGGCCCGAGCCCCCCGCCGGCCCGATCGTCCAGGTGGCGGTGGACATGCCGATCGGTCTGCCGGAGAGCGGCGCGCGCCCCTGTGACCGCCAGGCCCGCCGCCTGCTGGGCCATCCGCGCGGCACCAGCGTCTTTCCCGCGCCGATCCGGCCCATGCTGGTGGCGACCAGCCACGAAGAAGCCTGCGCGATCGGCCGTCGCCGCGATGGCCGGGCCCTGACCATCCAGGCCTGGAACCTCCTGCCGCGCATCCGGCAGCTCGACGGGCTGCGGCGCGGAGGCCTACCGGCGGGGCTGGTTCGCGAGGCCCATCCCGAGCTGATCTTTCAGCTGTGGGCCGGCCGGCCACTGCGGCACGGCAAGCGCAGAGCCGCCGGCCGCGCCGAGCGTCGGGCCCTGATTGAGGCCGACCGGCCGGGAGCGCTGGCGGCCTGCGCCGCCCAGCTGGCGCCGGGGGGCTGGGCAGCGGATGATCTCCTCGATGCCCTGGCCTGTCTCCATGCCGCCGGCCGCCTCTGGCGCGATGAGGCCCTGGTGCTGGGAGGCGAGCCTGATGGCTGCGGCCTGCCGATGGAGATCTGCGGTTGAGGCCCCACCGCTGCGGGGGAGCCCATCCGATCGGACGCCTGGCCGGTATCCAAGGCGTAACGATCCGCGACCCGTGACCCTTCCCCCGTTCTGCTCCGCGTCGGGCCCGTCATGCCGACACCGATGACCCGCCGGGAGGAGCCGCTGTCGAGGTGCCGCGGTGATCGCTACGATCCGGGCGCAGGCCTCACGCCGATGGAGCAGGCCCAGCCGGTCCACGACGACCTGGCCAGGCTCTATGACGCCACCAGCGCGGCGGTCTACCGCCTGGCGCTGCGGCTCTGCCGTTCGCCCCAGGAGGCGGAAGACCTCACCCATGACGTCTACGTGCGCTACTGGCGGCAGGGTCGCTATGAGCCCACCCGGGGTCCGGTGCTCGCCTATCTGCTGTTGCTGACCCGATCGATGGCGCTCAACCGGCTGAGTCAGCGGCAGTCGCGCTGGCAGAAGATCCAGCAATGGTCCACCCAGCTGCTTCCGAGACCCTTGAGCGGGCCCCAGGAGAGAGCCGAGAGCGACGATCTGTCCACCCGGGTGCGGGCCGCCCTTGACACGATCCCTCCCCGGCAGCGGGAGGTGCTGGAGCTGGCCTACTACGAGGGGCTGAGCCAGTCGGCGATCGCCACCCGGCTGGCGTTGCCCCTCGGCACCGTCAAAACCCACGCACGTCAGGGCCTGATCCGGCTGCGCACCTTGCTGATCGATTTCGGAGCCGCCCCATGAGTCACCCCATCTCTCCCAACGCCCGCAGCCTCCCCGGCCCCCTGGACGATGAGCTGCTCGCCGGTTTCGTGCTCGGGGACCTCGATGATGGGGAACGGGATCGGCTCACGGCCCGGCTGGACGAGTGCCCTGAGCTCCACCAACGGCTGGAGGAGTTCCAGACCACGCTCCATCTGCTCCCTCTGGGCCTCAACGCGGCCGTCCAGCCCCCTCCGCGGCTGCGGCGTCAGCTGCTGCAGCCGTCGCCGCCCGCCTCCCAGCCCGACTCCGGCCGGGCCGGTGGCCGTCGCTGGTGGCTCCCCGTGGCACTGGGCCTGGCGCTGGTGGCCACCGGTGGCGAGCTCTGGCGCACCCG
>CAYGQY010000340.1:0-2813 GCA_964352195.1 uncultured bacterium | reverse complement strand
CTACAGCCCCCGCTCCCCCTACGTCGCCAGCAAGGCCGCCAGCGATCACCTGGCCCGGGCCTGGCAGCACACCTATGGGCTGCCGGTGCTGGTGAGCAACTGCTCCAACAACTACGGGCCCTATCACTTCCCCGAGAAGCTGATCCCGCTCACCCTGATCAACATCCTGCTGGGGCGGCCGATCCCGGTGTACGGCGATGGCTCCAACGTGCGCGACTGGCTGTTCGTGGAGGACCACTGCCGCGCCCTCGAGCGGATCCTGCTGGCCGGTGAACCCGGCCGCACCTATTGCATCGGCGGCTGCAACGAAGTGGCCAACCTGGATCTGGTCCACATGCTCTGCGCCCTGATGGACGAGCTGGCCCCCCAGCACGGGGAGCCGCTGCCGGTGACCCCCAGCCGGGAGCTGATCCGCTTCGTGACCGATCGCCCCGGCCACGACCGCCGCTATGCGATCGATGCCGGCCGCATCCGCACCGAGCTGGGCTGGGAGCCCCAGGTGAGCGTGCAGGAGGGCCTGCGCCGCACCGTGCAGTGGACCCTCACCAACCGCGCCTGGTGGCAACCCCTGCTCTCGGCGGAGTACGCCCACTACCTCGACAACCAGTACGCCGCCCGCCTCGCCTGAGATGCAGATCCGTCCCCAGTCCATCCCCGAGGTGCTGCTGCTGGTGCCGAAGGTGTTCGGCGACGAGCGCGGCTTCTTCGTGGAAACGGCCCGCCAGAGCCTGCTGGATGGGGCCGGCATCCCGCCGCTGCGGCAGCACAACCAGTCGCGCTCCCGCCAGGGGGTGTTGCGCGGGTTGCACTACCAGCTGGTGCAACCCCAGGGCAAGCTGGTGCGCTGCTCCAGCGGCTCGGTGTTTGATGTGGCCGTTGATGTGCGCCGCGGCTCCCCCAGCTTCGGCCAGTGGGTGGGCAGCGTGCTCGATGACGTGCACCACCACCAGCTCTGGGTGCCGCCGGGCTTCGCCCACGGCTTCCTGGTGCTCAGCGAAATCGCTGATTTCTGCTACCTCTGCAGCAACTATTACCACCAGCCCTCCGAGCAGGGCATCGCCTGGAATGATCCCGAGGTGGGGGTCGATTGGCCGAAATTGCCTGGGGGGATGGTGCCACAGCTGTCGGAGAAGGATCAGGCCAACCCCCGCCTGGCCCAGCAGGCGGAGGATCGGCTTCCCGCCTCGGCAGGATGGGCACCATGAACAACCTGATCGAAGCGGCGATCGAGGCTGAGCGGGATGGGAAGAGCGAGCAAGCCTGCCGATTGCTGCAATCCGTTCTGGAGGACCATCCGGACCTCGATCCGGTGATCGCCGCCACCAGCCGGTTGCTGGACGCCATCGGCCAGCCTCAGGAGGCCAGCAAGCTGATCGAGCAGCGGCTCGAACGCGATCCCACCTCCATCAGTGCCCTGCTGGGCCTGGCGGAGCTGGCGTATCGCCGGGGAGGCCCAAGCCCTGCTCGGACGGCCTATCTCCACCTGCTCGAGATGGCGCCGGACCATCTGGGCGCCCAAGCAGCTCTCGGCTCGTTGGACCTGCTGGAAGGAGGGGAGTCTTCTCACGCCGATGGGACCTGGCCAGCGCTGGTGTTGGATCGGGTGGGAACATCGCAGGCAAAGTTTCCGATGGTGCGGAGCTTGCATCATTTCGCCTGCACAGGGGGCACCCTGATCAGCAAACTGATTGCCAGCCTGCCAGGGGTGGCCCTGATCAGCGAAATCCATCCCTTGAACCGCAGGAGCCAGGGATTTCACCCCACCGATCCACTTCTGCTGCTGGAGCAGAGCTGGCGGCCACTCCGGACGGACGAGATCAAACAGGCCTTTCTGGCTGATATCTCCCAGGCGGTCCAGATCTGCCAGGGGGACGATGCGCTACTGGTGCTCCGAGATCACAGTCACAGCGACTTCTGTCGTGGCCATGAACCCCGCCAGGATGTGCTTCTGCTGGATTGGTTACGGCCCCACTACCGCTGCCATGGCGTGGTCACACTGCGCCATCCCCTTGACAGCTGGCTCGGCCTTGTGGAGGCAGGCTGGCACACCCACTTTGAGCCATCCACCTTCCGCGAGTATTGCCGTCGTTATCACGCTTTTCTGGAGGCCACGGGCGATCTTCCCTCCTTCCACTACGAAGATCTCTGCCGTGATCCACTGGCGGGATTACGGCAGCTTTGCGACCTTCTGCTCCTTCCTTTTCACGCCTCGGCACTGGAGCACTTCGGAGACGTCAACCTCAGTGGAGACAGCGGCCGGACGGATCGCCAGATCATTGAGATACGGCCGCGACGGCCGATTCCGCAGCCAGTGGAGCAGGAGCTGGCCGATCCAGAGGCCCGCTCAGCCCTGGAACAATTGTGCGGGATGATGGGTTACGAGCCATGACAGCAGAGCCCACTTGGAATACACGCTCCGGATCGATGCTGGCGTCGAACAACAGCTGCCACCCTGACTGGAGCGATCCAGTGACACGCCGCTGCCAGGTGGATGGCGAGAAGCCTCGCGATGGAGTGAACATCTCCTGTCTGGAAGACCTCCTGTGAAGAGCCACCGCGACCCCGCCTAGAGCACCGGAAACTTCCAGCCCAGCAGCCAGGTGAGCCCGCAGGCCACCCCGAACTGGCCCGCCACGAAGATCCGCCAGTTGCCCTCGGTGAGGAGCGGCGGCGCCACCAGGCCCACGGCCCAGGAGATCGCCATCAGACCCCCCAGCGGGATCAGGAAGAACAGCAGCATCGCCACCAGCACGGTGCTGAGGCGTCTCATGGCCGGTCCCCCCCCGGTGGCCGCGGCCGGCCCGATGCAGATC
>CAYGQY010000339.1:0-2816 GCA_964352195.1 uncultured bacterium | reverse complement strand
TGCCGACTACCTGAGCCACGAGGGCGAGCGGCCGATGGCGATTCGCTGGCGGCTGGAACGGCCGATTCCGGGCGCCCTCTACCCGGAGCTGGCGGTGGCGGTTTGAGGAGCCAACGCCCATCAACCTCTCCTATCGTGAGGGGTCTGGAGGTGTGCCATGGCCCTCGCCATCGATCTCAATGAAGAACAGTCCCGCGCCCTCGCCGATGTGGCTGTAAGGCTCAACGTGCCCCAGGAGGTCCTGGCAGCGGCCGCCGTTCGCGATCTGTTGAGCAGGCCCTCGTCTGACTTCGAAGACGCCGCATCCCAAGTGCTGGCAAAGAATGAGGAGCTCTACCGGCGCCTGGCTTGATCCGCTTTCTCAGCCTCGGCGAGGTTCTGGAGCTGCATCGCCGTCTGATCGTCACCTCCGGTGGTTTGCCCGGATTGCGGGACCTTGGCCTTCTGGAAGGGTCTCACTCTCCCAGCCCCGGCAGACATTTTCGGGTGCTGATCTCTATCCCACTCTCACCGAGAAAGCCGCAGTACTTTGTTTTTCATTGATCAAGAATCATCCCTTTGTGGATGGCAACAAACGGATCGGCCATGCCGCCATGGAAGTCATGCTGATGCTCAACGGGTATCAACTGACGGCTTCGACGGAAGCAGCAGAAGCCACCGTTCTGGCTGTGGCCTCCGGAGCGCTTGGGCGCCAGGCATGGACCGACTGGGCTCGGCAACAGACCAACACCTTGGAATGAGGTGAGTCAGCAAACAGCTCTCCAGCTGCCTCATTCATCGCAGCACGGATGGACTTGAGATCAGGAAGATCTCTGGGACTTCCCAATCTTCAGCCAGCTGGCTCCTCGCCACAGCACCAACTTCTGGATGGCTGTGGATGTCCATATCGATTCCAAGCCTGTCGGCATCTCTCAACTCTCCCTCAATAACTGCCGCACCAGAGCAATCAAGTCCTTCTTTGTGAAACTCTCCAAGGGCGGCGGCGGTGGGGTCACGCCGTGGAGTTCCAGAACCTTGGCCAGATCGGCCTTCTTGAGCTTGGAGGTGCCCTTGATCCCATGCTCCTTGCACAGCCGCTTGAGGCTGGCGACGGACTGCAGCAGGAAACTCCCCTTGCCCAGCAAGGCTTTCGGGTGGCTTATGGCTGCAGGCTGGGGATCCAGGAGGTCATGGAGTGCGGCACTGGAGCGCTGCAGATGGTCTGCCATCCGGCGGTACACCCGGGCGTCGGTGCCAGCGAGTTCCCGGTTGGTCTGCTCCAGCAGATCGGCAATCGACGGGACCGCGCTCATGGCTGCCCACCAAGCTGGTCGTAGCCGCCAGCCTTCATCGGTGCAGTGGAATTGGTCTCCTCGACCGCTTCGGCGGCCAACGCAGCAGCCTTGGCCTTCACCGATCGCCAGCGCCTCGCCTGCTCGATCAAGCGACGGAACATCTCCACGAGCCAGAAGCCGCTTTGCCGCTCGCTCTCGTCGATCAAGCCCACCATCGCATCGCCCGTTTCCTCCAGCTCTCGGATCACACCGCCGAGCTTGGCGTTGAGCGCATGGAGCCGCGCCTTGGCCCGGGCCTCATCGGCCAGATCCGCCTCCAGCTCCACCAGCTCCCGCTGCAGCTCGGTGATCACCACCCCCCGCCTGTCGCTTTGGGCCTTGAAGATCCCCCGGGAGCGGTTGGCCGAAACCAGGGCCGCCCGGCAGTCCTGGTAGGTGCCATCCAGAGCCTCTGGATCTGGCGTGATCGGGAATTCGCTGGCCGAGCGGAGGGGCATCGGGATTCGATTGGGTGACTCCAGGATTGCCGATTTTGAGCGGTTTTGGTCGGGTCAGCTTGTGGAAGGGGGTGGTCTTCGATGAGGCCACCCAGTGCGAGGTGTTCTTCGTCACCCTCAAGAAGTCCGAGCGCCTCTTCTCCCCCACCACCCGCTACAACGACTACGCTTTCTCCTCGTGGGAGTTCCACTGGGAGAGCCAGAGCCTCACCCGGGAAGCTTCCGCCACGGGGCAGCGCTGCATCCACCACGCGGAGCGCGGCAGCCGGGTGCTGCTGTTTGTGCGGGAGGAGAACAAACGGCGCGTCGTCACCATGCCGTTCCACTGCCTCGGTTTTGCCGAAGACGTGAGCCACGAAGGCGAGCGGCCAATGGCGATTCGCTGGCGCCTGCTGCAGCCGATCCCTGCGGCGTTCGTTCCGGAGCTGGCGGTGGCGGTGTGAGGGGGGCCAAACTGGATCAACCAAGCTGCTGGCGACCATGGCGACCGCCACCCCCCAGCGCCTGACGGCGATCCTGTACCGGGAAGAGGAGCTGTATGTGGCGGAGTGCCCGGAAGTCGGCACCGCCAGCCAGGGCGACACCATCGAGGAAGCCCTGGCCAATCTGCGCGAAGCCACCGAGCTCTACCTGGAGGAGTGCCCCCAGCCGGTGCTGACGCCCCGTCTGCTGACCACCTTCGAGGTCAACGTTGCCTAAGTTGCCACGGCTGCCGGCGTCCGCCGTCATCGCCGCCTGGCAGCGTCTGGGCTTTCACGTGGTGCGTCAGAAAGGCAGCCATGTGGTACTTCGAAGACCGTCGAGCAACCCTGAGAGCGGCGAAGCCAGCGTCACCTGCGTCGTGCCGTTGCATCGCCGGGATCTGGCGGTGGGCACCCTGGGGAGCGTGCTGCGCCAGGCAGGTATTGACGTGGAGACGTTCCTGGGTCTCCTCTGAATCCCTACCTCTCAGCGTTTGATCCTGCGCGACGGCCAGTTGCAGATCCTCTTCGCCACGGTTTTCTGCGACCAAGCACTGTTCAACGAAGGCCTCGACATCCCCGAG
>CAYGQY010000338.1:0-2824 GCA_964352195.1 uncultured bacterium | reverse complement strand
GCAGCGACAGGCTGGCGCCGGGATTCACCATGATCTTCTTCACCTGCCAGCGCTCCCCCTCCACCACGCCGTCGTAGGAGCCCCAGGGCCGGTAGATCTTGCGGTGGGCACGGCTCTCGCGGGCGCCCGCCTGCTCCAGCAGGCCCACCACGGATTTCACGTCCTGGGCGCGGTCACGGTGGGCCACCAGCACCACATCGTCGGTTTCCACCACCACCAGATCCTCCACCCCCAGGCCCACCACCAGCCGGTGCTCGCTGCGCAGGTAGCAGTTGCGGGAGGCCTGGCTGATCACCCGCCCGCGCAGCACATTGCCGGCGGCGTCCTGGTCGGCCGTTTCCCACAGGGCGCTCCAGCTGCCCACATCGCTCCAGCCCGCCGCCAGCGGCAGAACCACCCCCAGCCCGGTGCGCTCCATCACCGCCACGTCGATCGCCACGCTGGGGCAGCTCGCGAAGGACTCGCGCTCCAGCCGGAGGAAATCCAGATCGGCGCTGTCCTGCTCCAGGGCGGACCGGCAGCTGCTCACCACCTCCGGCACCAGCCGCTCCAGCTCCGAGAGGATGGCGCTGGCGCGGAACAGGAACATGCCGCTGTTCCAGGTGAATCGGCCGCTGGCCAGAAAGGCCTCGGCCGTGGCCGCATCGGGTTTCTCCACGAAGCGCGCGATCGGCACCGGCGCCGGAATCCCTGAGCCGCTGGGGGCCCCGGATCCGGCCGCCGCCGCATCGGCCTCGATGTAGCCGTAGCCGGTTTCCGCCGCGGTGGGCACGATCCCGAAGGTCACCAGCAGGCCCGATTCGGCGGCGCCGCGGCCCGCCTCTACCGTGGAGCGGAACCGGGGGGCGTCGCGGATCACATGGTCGGCGGCGAGCACCAGCAGCAGCGGATCCTGGCCCCGGCTGGTGGCCTGCAGGGCGGCCACGGCGATGGCCGGGGCGGTGTTGCGGCCCATCGGCTCTAGCAGGATCGCCGCCGGCTCCACATCGATCTGCCGCATCTGCTCGGCCACGATGAAGCGGTGGTCCTCATTGCAGATCAGCAGGGGGGGGGCCAGCCCCTCCAGCCCCTCCAGCCGTTGCTGCGTCTGCTGCAGCAGGGTCTCCTCGCCGCTGTCCCCCAGCGGCCAGTACTGCTTGGGATAGCTCGCCCGCGACAGCGGCCACAGGCGGGTGCCGGTGCCGCCGCAGAGAATCACGGGCACCAGGGGCGTGGCTGGGCTCATGGGGGACCAGGAAGGATCTGAGGCAATCGTATGGGGATTGGCCGATCCGGTCCGTCCGGGTCTGTTCGGGTCCGTTCGTACGGCTCAGGGATCCAGCAGGCCGGCCGGTGGCGTGATCTCCAGCCAGCCGGCGGCGATGTCGACCCGCGGCACGATCGGCATCACGAACGGAATCAGCACCCGGCGGCCGGCCGGCGCTAGCAGCTCCACCTCCAGCAGGTCGTTGCCGGCATGAATCAGATCCACCACCGTGCCGATCGGCACCCCCGCCGGCGCCAGGCGCACCTCAAGGCCCTCCAGGTCCAGCAGGTGGAAGGCGCCCTCCTCCAGGCTGGGGCGGTCGCCGGCGGCCACCAGCAGGTCCTGCTGCACGAGGGCTTCGGCGGCCTGGCGGCTGTCCACCCCCTCCAGTCGCAGCACGAACAGCTCCCGGCCCGGCAGCTGGCGCCCGCTGAGCAGCGTCACCGGCCGGGCCGGCTCGTCCGCCCGGCGCAGCCAGCGGGGGCCGGGGCGGGTGAAGCGTTCGGGGAAGTCGCTGCGGGGAACGACCCGCAGCTCGCCCCGGAGTCCCTGGGCCGCCACCACCCGGCCCACCAGCAGCAACGCCTCCGGGTCGTCCTGCCTGGTCCCCTGCCTGGTCACCATGCCGTTTCGTCGCTCCGCATCCGCCCCACCATGCTGCCCTTCGGCTCGATAATGGAGCCCACCAAGACCGGGCGATCGATGGCTTCACCTGACGCATCTCCAGCGGTTGCTGAAGCGGCCCTGCCGATCCTGCCCGGGACCACGGTCGTCGTGCGCGACGCTCGCTCGATCTACAACGGCTACCGCGGCTTCGTGCAGCGCATCAGCGGCAGCCGGGCGGCGGTGCTGTTCGAAGGGGGCAACTGGGACAAGCTGGTCACGATGCCTCTGGCGACCCTGGAGCCGGCCTGAGACAGACCGCCCCACCGGCAAGGGCGGCCCGGGCCGCCTGCTGTTCAGCCTCGCGCCGGGACGGCCCCCAGCCTTCTCCGATCGCCGTGCCGCCCAGCACCACCCAGCTCTGGAAGCGGCGGGGATCCCCGTGGCGGTGGCTGCGTTCCTCGCACCGGTAGGAGGGCAACCCCAGGCCGGCGGCCTGGCTCCATTCCTGCAGGCCGGTCTTCCAGTTGTGGCGGAAGGGGTCGGCCAGCAGTTCGTCGGCGCTGCGCTGCCAGTGGGGGGTGAGCCAGTGCCGCACCGGCTCCAGGCTGCCGGAGGCCTCGTAGAGCGCGCCGGCCAAGGCTTCGATCGCCTCGGCGCGGATCGTGCGACGGGCCGCCCGGTCGGCGGCGGCGATCGGGCCCAGATGGAGCATCGCTTCGATGCCGCAGCACTCCCCGAGCTCCGCCAGCCAGCGGTCGCTCACCAGCTGGGCGCGCAGGGCCGAGCGTTCCCCGACGTTGAGCGGACCATGGTGACGCTCCAGATAATCGGAGGCGGCCAGCCGCAGCACGGCATCGCCGAGGAACTCGAGACGCTCGTGGTTGCTGGGCCGGCCGGCGGAGCTGTGGGTGAGGGCCTCCTCGATCGGCGCCAGGTCGAGATCGGCGGGCAGGCTCGGCCCCAGTTCCAGAC
>CAYGQY010000337.1:0-2846 GCA_964352195.1 uncultured bacterium | reverse complement strand
CCTCGGGCGTCCGGCGCACAGGGTGCGGGAGGAGGCTGCGCCCATCCCTGCTGCTGGCCCTCCTGGCCGATCGCACCGCCGGCCGGAGGGCCCGCCACAGCCAGGCGGGCTTTTCGCTGGCGGTGGCGTTCCTGGTGATCCTCACCGTGATCCTGGGCTCGGTGGCCCTGGCCAGCCGCACCACCCTGGGCAACCTCAGCGCCGCTGATACGGGCGACAGTCTTGAAGCCCGCCAGGCGGCAGAAGCGGGCCTGGCCCTGGTCATCAGCGAACTCAACCGCGAGCGCAACCGGAAGCTGCTCGTCACCGACGTGCCGATGAACAGCTGGAGCAGCGGCAACACGGCCCTGCAGAACCCCTGCCTGGTGGCGGCCGGCACCTCACCCACCAACCAGGCGATCAATCTCGCCAACAACACCGTTCAGAACGTCACCCCCGGGGACACCAGCCGCCAGTTCGTTCTCAACAGCCTTGAAGTGAAGAACGTGAACCGTGCCCGGCGGTTCCGCAGCACCAGCAGCGGCGCCGGCAGCGGCGGCACCTTCACCCCCAATGCTCCGGCCACCGACCGCTACAACACCAGCCTCATCAATCTCGGTGCAGCTCCACCCATTCCTCCGAGCACCGCAGCCACTCCCAACATCGGCTTCCTGGAGGTGAGCGTGGAGGGACGCTTCCGCGGCGCCCGAGCCACCCTCACCCGGGAATATCAACTGGTGCCCAAGTGCTGCCAGCTCTCCTTCGGCAGCGGCCAGCCGCTCCACGGCGCCGACACCCGCAGCTGTGACCCAAGCTTTCCCAGGGTGCTCGTGGGCATCAGCGGCGGCGGGCTCACCGCCACGCCCGGCTCCCAGATCGGCGTGCAGAACTCGGCAACGGGGGCCCAGCCCGATGAGATTCTCTGCGTCACAAACCTGGCCCTCTGCCCGGGGGCCGGGGGCAGCGGAACCACCGCCAGCGTGGACGGGGTGCCGGTCACCCCGATCAACATCGATCTTCCCGAGGTTCCCAACTATCTCCAGCAGATCGGCGGCATCTGCCCAACCGGACAGGACTGCACCATAGGCGCGGTGATCCGCTCCGATTCCACCGCCTCGAAAGACTATCTGCGCGTGAACGCCGCCGGTAACGGGGTGGAGCTCTGCAACGCCAACAACGTCAACACCCTGGCTACCACCAACGACGACGACGCCGGCAATCTCGCCCTCTCAACCACGGTGGCCGATTGCACCTCTGCCGGAATCAACGAATTCTGCGCCAAGTCCACCAATGGAATCGATGATGGCTTCCATTGCAGAATTTCAAGGCTGACCGTGTGTGATGACACATCGCCAGCGCAGGCCGGCAACACCAATTGCGGTGCTGACAGCCCTTTGCCAGGAACCAGCGAAGCCAACCGAATCAACAACAACAGCTTCATCATTGACACCTCCGGCGCACCGATCTACCTCTATTTCAATGAGGCTTGGAACGCCACCGGCGTTGATCTGATCGGCGGATTTGACGACGGTCAGATCGTGCATGTCTCCTGTGACACGGTGCCCGGTCCCAGTCAGGCCTGTTCCCAGTCGGCCCCACCGGACGATTCCAGCAAGGCCGTCTTCTACAGCGACAAAGACATCGAAATCCGCGTCGGCGATGACGGGTTCATCCGTGACCTGTTCATGTATCTTCCCGAAGGCAAACTCTTTCTTCGCTCCGACAATAACAACGAAGACGAAACGTTCACCCCCAACTACACCGGTTCATTGTGGGTGAACGACCTCGAAATGGGATTATCCAATCGGCCCAATTATCTGACTCAGCTGTTCGTCCCCCCGAATTCCAATTCCTTCTTCCTTCCGCCCGGCTTCCCGCTCCCCCTGTTCGACTGGGTCGCTCGCAGCACCACATCCACCTCGCTGTTCTGAGTGCCTTGAAGGTCACCCGCCTCCATCGCTTCCGCCCGGTCCCTGCTCCGGATGGCTTCTCGATCGTGGAAATCCTGATCGGCACGGTGTTGCTCGCGATTACTCTGTCGATGGCCGCCACGCTCAGCATGGTCTCCACCGGGGCCATGCGCAGCAGCGAAGCGCGCAGCCGCGGTCAGGCCCAGATCGACAGTGATGTCGCCGCCATCCGGGATCTGGCCGAAACCTATACCTGGTGCACCGGCAGTGGTGGGTTCAGCTGCGGGAGCATCCCGGCCCGCACCGAGACCTACTACTTCCCCACCAACGCCGCGGCGATCGTCAGCTTCGAAACCGCCTGCTCCAATCCGGTCACGGGCGACCTGAACGGGGCCCTGGTGGCCGCGATCAACGGCCGAGCCCAGCCCCAGGGCATCACCCGCACCGTGGTGAACGACACCACCTCAACGGCCCATCGCCTGCGCATCACCTATGCAGGCCCGGAGGCGAACCGGGTGGTGGTGGTGGTTCCCACGGTGGCCGCCTGGTGCCCGTGACCAGAACCCTCCCCTCACGCCTGGCCGCAGGAGGCTTCACCCTGATCGAACTGATGGTCACGGTGGCCGTGCTCGGCATCCTCTCCGCGGCGGTGATCAACGCCACCGGCGCGGAATGGCGGCGGGAGCGGGTCAACAGCGCGGCGATCGAACTGGCCGGCTGGCTGGAATCCATCCGTGGCGCCTCCCAGCGTCTCGGCTCCAACTCCCCCACCGGCTGCACGGTCACCTTCAGCCCCAACCCCAGCCCCAAGGCGGCTGGCGCTGAGCTGGCCAGGGTCACCCCAGCCGCCTGCGCCGCCACATCGCCGGTGTCGGCCGCCGACCCCAGCGCCAGGGCATTTCTGCTGCCGGGCCTCGCCGCCAGCCCCGATCGCTATGACGTGGCCCTGGTTCCTGC
>CAYGQY010000336.1:0-2863 GCA_964352195.1 uncultured bacterium | reverse complement strand
CTCAAGGACGACGACTACCGGCTGAGCTTCCTCTACGGCTCCTACCTCACCCTCACCAACCTGACCCCGGCCGACTGGGAGCGCATCGAGCGGCAGCGCCTCTCACCGCTGTTCGTGTCGGTCCACGCCACCGACCCCGAGTTGCGCAGCCGGTTGCTGGTCAACCCAAGGGCGGCGCTCCTGCTGGAGCAGCTGGCCTGGTTCGCGGAGCGGCGTCTGCAGATCCATGCCCAGGTGGTTGTCTGTCCCGGACTCAACGATGGACCAGCGCTGCGCAGGACCCTCACCGATCTGGCGGCCTTCGCCGCCGGGGACTGGCCGGCCGTGCTCTCCGCGGCGGTCGTGCCGGTGGGCCTCACCCGGTTCCGCCCCCCCGGGGATGGGCTCATTCCCGTGGATGCCGGCGTCGCCATCGAGGTGATCACCCTGGTGGAGGCCCTTCAGCACGATTGGGCCACCCGGCTCGGCAGCCGGTTCGCCTGGCTCTCCGATGAGTGGTATCTGCTGGCCGGCAGGGCCCTGCCGGAGCGCGACAGCTATGAAGATCTTCCCCAGCAGGAGAATGGAGTCGGCAGCATCCGTGCCTTCCTCGAGGCGCTGGATCGAGCTACGGCTGATCTGCCGCCGCAGCTCTCCCGTCCCCGCCGGGTCAGTTGGGTGGTGGGCGCCCTGGTGGCCGGGGCCCTCGCTCCGGTGGTGGAGCGTCTCAACGCCGTTGAGGGGCTGGAGGTGGAGCTGCATGGCCTCCCCAGTCCCTACTGGGGCCAGGAGCGGGTCGTGACCGGACTGCTCACCGGCTCCGATCTGCTGGAGGGACTGGCGGGCCTGGACCTGGGGCAGGAGCTCCTGCTGCCGGGGGTGATGCTCCGCCAGGGGGAGCCCGTGTTTCTCGACGATGTGACCCTGGATCAGCTGCGCGGCCGGCTGCCCGTGCCGATCCGACTGGTGCAGGGGGCGGATGATTTCGTGGCCGCTTGCATCGGCATCCCAGCTCAGCTTCTTTAAGCTCCCCCCGTACTACCCGGTGCACGGCGTGCGGCGCTCCTTTCTTGCTTCGGCAGCCTTTGCGGGCCTGGCGCTCCTCCCGTGGGTCTCCGCTGCGGCCCGGGCGGAGGAACCGGGGAGCGAACGGACCGCCCCGGTTGAGTCGGCCCCGGCCCTGGCCCAATCCCAGCCGATCCAGACCCAGCCCATCGAGGGCGAGCCGCTCCAGGGCGAGGCAAACCAGACCCAGGGGGAGACGGTCTCGGCCGACGCGGCCCTGCCGCTGGCCCCGGAGATCAAGGGCGAGCGGCCGAAATCGGACCCCTCGGTGCTGGCTCCCGCCGCCACCGAACTGAAACCGGCCCTGCGGCCCCTGATCGCCCCTCCCCCCCTGGCGCTTCCCACCAAGCCGTCCCAGGTCCGCATCCAGCAGCTGCGCCCCCTGGGCCTGGCCGACGTCGAGAACCTGGCCGAGGTCAACAACCCCAACCTCAAGGCGGTGGCCATGCAGGTCGAGCAGGCCCGCTCGGCGCTCCGGGCCCAGATCGCCGCCTGGTATCCCAGCATCGACCTCAGCACCGGGGGCAACTTCCCGGCCCTCACCAATAGTTACCGCGTCCGCTCCAATTCGGCTGATTCCCGCCTGTTCCCCAATGCCCCCGGCTCGTCATCGACGACCACGACCCAGGGGCAGACCATCGGGGCGGCGATGAACATCGGCATCAACTGGGATCTGATCAATCCGGCCCGGGTTCCCCAGATCGCCGCCGCCAGGGACCGTTTTGAGCAGGCCCAGAATCAATACCTCATTGCCCTGCGGGATCTGCGCCTGCAGGTGGCTCAGGCCTACTTCGATCTCCAGCTCTCCGATGAGAACGTGCGCATCGGCCAGGAGTCCGTTCGGGCTTCGCTGGTGAGCCTCAAGGACGCCCGGGCCCGCTTCCAGGCCGGCGTCTCCACCAAGCTTGAGGTGCTGCAGGCGGAAACCCAGCTGGCCCGCGACCAGCAGCTGCTGACCAACTCCCTGGCCGACCAATCGGTCGCCCGACGCACCCTCGCCGCTCTGCTGGACCTTCCCCAGACCGTGACGCCCACCGCCAAGGAACCCGCCCGGGTTGTGGGTTCCTGGCTTCCTTCCCTCCAGGAGAGCATCGTGGCCGCCTACGCCTTCCGGGAGGAGCTCGATCAGATCATCCTCGACATCTCGATCGCCAACAGCAGCGCCAATGCCTCCATCGCCGCCGTTCAGCCGTTCCTGAGCATCGTCAATACCTTCGGCTGGGACCGCTCCAATGGGGAGACCGGCGTCCCCATTGATGATTCGATCGACATGGGGGCCTTCACCTACGGCTTCGACAATTCGATCGGCCTCAATCTCCGCTGGAATCTCTTCGATGGAGGCCGGGCTGCCGCCGAGTACCGGCAGCAGAAACAGGTTGCCGAAGAGAATCGATTCCTGTTCGCCAGCCGCCGTGATGCGATCCGTCAGGAGGTGGAGGTCAGCTTCTATGAACTGCTCAAGAACAACCGGGACATCACCACCACCTCCCGCGAGGTGATCTCGTCTCGGGAGGCCCTCCGGCTGGCCCGCCTCCGCTTCCAGGCCGGCGTCACCACCCAGCGGGAGGTGGTCGACACCCAGCGCGACCTGACCAACGCCGAAGTGCGCTATGCCCAAGCCATCACCGACTACAACCGGCGGCTGGCCGAACTGCGGCGGCGCACAGGCCTGGATCAGGTGGCGTTCTGCAAGCCTCCTGTCCTGCCGTCCACCAAGCCGGCCACCGATCCTGCCACCCAGATCCCGGTGGAGCCCCAGCCCCTGCTGCCGGCCTGTCAGTCGGAAGAACGGGGCCCGGACGGTCGCGGTCCCCTGGGC
>CAYGQY010000335.1:0-2865 GCA_964352195.1 uncultured bacterium | reverse complement strand
CCCTTCACCAGGCCGGCGATGTCGACGAACTCCACCCGGGTGGGGATGATCTCGCGGGAGCTGGACACATCCGAGAGCATCTTCAGGCGCGGGTCGGGCACCGCCACGACGCCCACATTCGGCTCGATCGTGCAGAAGGGGAAATTGGCTGCCTGGGCCTGGGCGTTGGCCACCAGGGCGTTGAACAGGGTCGACTTGCCCACGTTGGGCAGACCCACGATTCCGGCTTTGAGCATGGTCCGGAATCTAGTCGGGGGGCCCTGGGGCCCTTCCGGCGGCCACGTTTCCTCCCGCAACCAGGAAGACTGGAGCGAGATCCGAGGGCAGGGCCATGGCCTCCCGCATGCTCGACCTTCCATCCCGGACCCCGTCGGAACCGGTGACCCCACTGGTGGGAGACGCGCGTCCGTCCGCTCCGCGTCCGCCGCGTCCACCGTCCGGCCGCCGCATCCGCCTGCTGGCCGGGGCCCTGGCCCTGGTGGTGGCGGCCGGTGGGGCGCTGCTCTGGCAGCGGCAGCGCAGCGCCGGCAAAGCGAAGAATCTGGACACGTTCACGGTGCTGGCCCAGCGGGGCACCCTGCCGGGGGTGGTGACGGCCAGTGGTGAGCTGGAGGCGGCCCGCAGCGTCAACGTCAGTCCGAAGCGAAGCGGTGTGCTGGAGTCGCTCCAGGTCGACGAGGGCGACCGGGTGCGCCGCGGCCAGGCGATCGCCCGCATGGACGACGGCGATCTGCTCCAGCGGGAACTGGAGCTTGAGGCCCAGGTGCGCCAGGCCGAGGCCGAATACGTCCGGGCCCGCTCCGATTACGAGCGTCGCCGCAAGCTCTTCGAGCAGGGCGCCATCAGCCAGGACGACATCGTCTCCTTCCGCACCAGCTTCCTCACGGCCCAGTCATTCCTGGAGGCAGCCCGCAAGCGGGTCGGCCAGCGCAACGTGGAACGCGAGGAACTCACCATCCGCGCCCCCTTTGATGGGGTGATCACCCAGCGCTTTGCCGATCCCGGCGCCTTCGTGACTCCCACCACCTCCGCCTCCGCCAATGCGGGGGCCTCCAGTTCCTCGGTGGTGGAGCTTTCCCAGGGGCTGGAGGTGGTGGCGAACGTCCCCGAGAGCGACATCGCCCGCATCAGCAACGGCCAGCCCGCCAGCGTCAGGGTGGATGCCTTCCCGGACCGCCGCTTCGCCGCCACGGTGCGGCAGATTGCCCCGCGGGCGGTCAAGACCAACAACGTGACCTCCTTCGAGGTGAAGCTGACGCTGAACGATCCCAACAGCGTGCTGCGCATCGGCATGACCGCCGACATCGACTTCCAGACCGGTCGTCTGGCCACCCAGACCCTGGTGCCCACCGTGGCAGTGGTGACGGAGCAGGGCCGTCCCGGTGTGCTGCTCGTGGGCAAGGACAACCAGCCCACCTTCCAGCCGGTGACGCTGGGCTCCAGCAGCGGCCGCGACACCCAGATCCTCGAGGGCCTTGAGGAGGGCACCCGGGTGTTCATCGACCTTCCGCCCTGGGCCCGCCGCCGGCAGGAGTGAACCGGCCTCAGACGTCCGGCTCCTTCGCCGCCTCCTTCGCCACCTCCGCCGCGCGTTCGGCGAGGAACTCCCGGCTGGCCGCCAGAATGCGACCGCTGGCCTGGCCATCACCGAAGGGATTGCGGGCCTGGGCCATGGCCGCGTAGGCAGCGGCATCGTCAAGCAGCAGACTGGCTTCCCGCACGATCGCCGCGCTGTCGGTGCCGATCAACCGGGCAGTGCCCGCCGACACGGCCTCCGGCCGTTCGGTGGTGCGGCGCAGCACCAGCACGGGCTTGCCCAGGGCCGGGGCCTCCTCCTGGAGGCCGCCGGAATCGGTGAGCAGCAGGGTGCAGCCGCGGATGGCTCCCACCAGCTGGTCGTAGTCCAGCGGCTCGGTCAGGACGGCGCGGGGGTGGGACCCCAGCAGCTCCTGCAGGGGCTCCCGCACGGTGGGGTTGCGATGGAGGGGCAGCAGCAGGGCCGTGTCGGGATGGCGCTCGAGCAGCTCCAGGAAGCCCCGGCCGATCGAGAGGAGGCGTTCACCCCAGTTCTCGCGGCGATGCACCGTGGCCAGAATGACGCGCTGGCGCGCCCAGTCGAGGCCGCCCATCCGGGGCAGGGGGGCGGTTGCGGCCATCAGCAGCAGGGCGTCGATCACCGTGTTGCCCGTCACCAGCACGCGCCCCACCACCCCGGAGGCCCGCAGATTCGCCTCCGAGAGGGTGGTGGGCGCGAAATGCAGCTGGCCCAGCTGGGAGATCAGGCGGCGGTTGGCTTCCTCGGGGAAGGGATCAAGCAGGTTGTCGGTGCGCAGGCCCGCCTCCACGTGGCCCACCGGGATCTGCTCGTAGAAGGCCGCCAGGGCGGAGGCGAAGGCGGTGGTCGTGTCGCCCTGGACCAGCACCAGATCGGGCCGGTGTTCGCTGAATTCCCCACGGAGGCCCTGGAGGGCGGCGCAGGTCACATGGGTGAGGGTCTGGCGGGGGGCCATCAGGGCCAGATCCCGGTCGGCCACCAGATCGAACAGCCCCATCACCTGCGCCACCATCTCCCGGTGCTGGCCGGTGAGCACGACGCGGGTGCGGAAGCCGCTCGCGCTCTGGAAGGCCCGGATCACCGGGGCCAGCTTGATCGCTTCAGGCCGGGTGCCGAGCACGATGCTGACGAGCGGTGCGGTGCCGATCAAGGGCCCGGAGCAGTGGCCCGGATCCTAGGGAGCCCCGGGGCCCTCCCTCACGCCTTTCGGACCGTCCATCGCCGAGGCCGGAGGGAGGTGACAGGACCCTCGCTGCACGGGATCCTGAGCCGGTTCCACTGCCGCGGCACCGTGCACGCCGGGTCCCCAC
>CAYGQY010000334.1:0-2867 GCA_964352195.1 uncultured bacterium | reverse complement strand
GATCACCCCGCGCAAGCTGTTCTTCGTCAGCGAGAATTCGCACAACGCGCGCACTCGCGACGGCGCCCAAGTCAACGGGACGGAGTACCTCGCGGCGATCGTCTGGCGCAAGAACAGCCTGCAGTTCGTGCGCGTCAAGCACGGTCACGATGCCGAGCTGACCCTGCAGAAGGCCGCGGTCGACCTCGAGGCCGCCGGCTACAGCTACGAGACCGTCCCGATCTCGCTGAATCTGTCGCGGTTCATGATCAAGCAGCCGAACACGGCGCTGATCTACTTCCTCGGGACGATCGGGCCGTATCTGCTGGTCATCCTGATCGTTTGGTTCTTCATCATCCGCCAAATGCGGGCGCCGGGCGGCACCGGTGGCGTGCTTTCGTTCGGCCGCAGCAAGGCCAACCTCTACACCAAAGAAAACCGAACCAACGTCACCTTCGAGGACGTGGCCGGGGTGGAGGAGGCCAAGGGTGAGGTTCAGGAGATCATCGAGTTCCTGAAGAACCCCAGCAAGTTCGCCAAGCTCGGCGGCAGCATTCCGCGCGGCGTGCTGCTGGTCGGGTCGCCCGGTACCGGCAAGACGCTGCTGGCGAAGGCGATCGCCGGCGAAGCCGAGGTGCCGTTCTTCATCATCTCCGGCTCTGAGTTCGTCGAGCTGTTCGTGGGCGCCGGCGCGGCGCGGGTGCGTGACCTGTTCGAAGAGGCCAAGAAAAAGGCGCCCTGCATCATCTTCATCGACGAACTCGACGCCATCGGCAAGAGCCGTTCCGGCTCCATGGGCGTGGTCGGCGGCAACGACGAGCGCGAGCAGACCCTCAACCAGCTGCTCACCGAGATGGATGGCTTCGCCGGCCAGGACAAGCCGGTGATCGTGCTGGCGGCCACCAACCAGCCCGAAACCCTCGATGCCGCCCTGCTGCGGCCCGGCCGCTTCGACCGCCAGGTGCTGGTGGATCGCCCGGATCTGTCCGGCCGCAAGATGATCCTCGACATCTATGCCAAGAAGGTGAAGCTGGCCGAGGCCGTGGACCTCGACAAGATCGCCCAGGCGACCAGCGGTTTTGCCGGCGCCGACCTGGCCAACCTGGTCAATGAGGCCGCCCTGCTGGCCGCCCGGGCCTACCGCACCACGGTGGAGCAGGGGGATCTCAACGAAGCGATCGAGCGGGTCGTGGCCGGCCTCGAGAAGAAGAGCCGGGTGCTGCAACCCGATGAGAAGCGCGTGGTGGCGTACCACGAGGTGGGGCACGCCATCGTGGGTCACCTGATGCCGGGGGGCAGCAAGGTGGCCAAGATCTCGATCGTGCCCCGCGGCATGGCGGCCCTGGGCTACACCTTGCAGCTGCCCACCGAGGAGCGGTTCCTCAATTCCAAGGAGGATCTCGAAGGCCAGATCGCCACCCTGCTGGGGGGCCGCTCCGCCGAGGAGATCGTCTTCGGGGAGGTCACCACCGGCGCGGCCAACGACCTGCAGCGCGCCACTGACATCGCCGAGCAGATGGTGGGCACCTACGGCATGAGCGACACCCTCGGTCCGCTCGCCTACGACAAGCAGGGCGGCAGCCGCTTCCTGGGGGGTCCGAACAACCCACGCCGCTCCGTCAGCGACGCCACGGCCCAGGCGATCGATCGCGAGGTGAGGGGGCTGGTCGACCGGGCCCACGAGCGGGCCCTCCTCATCCTCCGAAGCAACCGTCCCCTGCTGGAGGCCATCGCCGGCAAGATCCTCGACAAGGAGGTGATCGAGGGCGATGAACTCAAGGATCTGCTCGCCTCCAGCTCCATGCCGCAGGAGGCCGTGCTCAGCCCGGCCTGAGCCGGACTTGACGGCGGGGGGGGCGCTCCCCGATAAGGGATCTTTGAACTGGGGTCATGGGCCCGTCGCTCAGCCATCCCATCGTCGGCCTGGCCGCCCTGCACGGTCGGGACCTGCTCTCCTCCGCCGACCTCAGTGCCGGCGAAACCCTGGCCCTGCTGGATCTGGCCCGGGAGCTCCGCGCCGGCAGCCGTCGGATCGATCTGGCGGGCAAGGTCCTCGGCCTGATCTTCACCAAGGCCTCCACCCGCACCCGGGTGAGTTTCTCGGTGGCGATGAGCCGGCTGGGGGGCGCCACCCTCGATCTCAACCCCTCGGTGACCCAGGTGGGCCGGGGCGAGCCGATCGCCGACACGGCCCGGGTGCTGAGCCGCTACGTGGATGCCCTGGCGATCCGCACCTTTGAGCAGACTGAACTGGCCGAGTACGCCCACTGGGCCTCCATCCCGGTGATCAACGCCCTCACCGACCGGGAGCATCCCTGCCAGGCCCTCGCCGATCTGCTCACCCTCCGGGACGCCTTCGGAGCCCTCGAGGGTCTCTGCCTCGCCTATGTGGGGGATGGCAACAACGTGGCCCATTCCCTGCTGCTCTGCGGTGCGCTGCTGGGGGTGCAGGTGCGGATCGGCTGCCCGGAGGGTTTCGAGCCCGATCCGGCCGTGCTTGAGCAGGCCCGCCGACTGGCCGATGATCGCGGCTCGGTGGTGGTGCTGCACGATCCGGTGGCGGCCGTGCGCGGCGCCCATGCCCTCTACACGGATGTGTGGGCTTCGATGGGCCAGGAGGAGGAGCAGGCCGAGCGGGCCGCCGCCTTCGCCGCCTTCCAGCTCAATGAAGACCTGCTGGCCGAGGCCGATCCGATGGCAATCGTGCTCCACTGCCTGCCGGCCCACCGGGGGGAGGAGATCACGGCCGGAGTGATCGAGGGGAGCGCCAGCCGCGTCTTCGATCAGGCCGAGAACCGCCTGCACGTCCAGCAGGCCCTGCTGGCGGCTCTGCTGGGCGGCCTCTGAGTCCTGACCCCCGCCCCCCTCCGGGTGGCCGAACCGCCACG
>CAYGQY010000333.1:0-2875 GCA_964352195.1 uncultured bacterium | reverse complement strand
GTCCCTCCACCAGCCCCAGCACCAGGTAGGCCCGCACCATCAGGGGCCGGTTGAGCAGGGGCAGGTCACGGCGGCGTGGCGGCTGGTGCATCACCCCCGCTTCAGGGGCTTCCGAGCCCAGGCCCAGGGCCGGCAGCAGATCGGTGCCGAGATCCACCGCCAGGATCTGCAGCACCGTGAGGGCCGCCGGGATCCGCAGCACCACCATCGCCAGGAACGGCAGGATCTCCGGCACGTTCGAGGCCAGGATGTAAGTGATGAACTTACCGATGTTCGCCACCACCGAGCGACCGAAACGCACGGCCTCCACGATCGTGGCGAAGTTGTCGTCGAGCAGCACGATGTCGGCGGCCTCGCGGGCCACATCGGTGCCGCTGATGCCCATGGCGAGGCCCACATCGGCGGCACGCAGGGCCGGTGCGTCGTTGACGCCATCGCCGGTGACGGCCACCACCTCGCCGAGGTCCTGGTAGGCCTGCACCAGCCGCAGCTTCTGCTCCGGGGCCATGCGGGCGAACACCAGCCGGTGGCGATACTTCAGCAACTGCCGCAGATGCACGTCGCTGATCTGGGCCAGGGTTGAGCCCTCGATCACCCGCACGGGATCGGCACCTGCCCGGCCACTCCGGTGATGGTCCTCCGTTCCCTGGCCATGGGCGGAACTCGGCTCCAGCAGGCCGATCTGCAGGGCGATCGCCTGGGCCGTGAGGCCGTAGTCACCGGTCACCATCGTGACCCTGATGCCGGCATCGTGGCAACGGCGGATGGCGTCGGGCACTTCCGGTCGGGGCGGGTCGTAGAGGCCCAGCAGGCCCAGCAGCGTCTGGCCCGACTCCAGAACGTCTGCCGGCGCCCCCTGCATGGCTTCCGGCCCGGCACGCAGGGCGACGGCAATCACCCGGAAGCCCCTGGCGGCCAGGTCGTCGTTGGCGGCCACCACCTGCCGGCGGCGGCTCTGATCGAGCGGTTCGCTGCCGCTGGGCGTGAGCCAGGCTTCGCAGCGCTCCAGCACCTCCAGCGGCGCTCCCTTGGTGATCACCAGGCTGCCGCCCTCGGCGATCGGCAACGGCGGGTCGTTCCACATCACCAGCACCGTCATGCGCCGCCGGTGTGAATCGAAGGGGATCTCCCGGCGGCGTGGGTGGAGGCGCTGCCGCTCAGCCGGATCGAGGCCTGCGGCCTGGGCCGCCTGCAGCATCGCCGTTTCGGTGGGATCACCCACGGCACCACCGGCATCGAGGCGGGCGTTGCTGCAGAGGGCGGCCCCCTCGAGCAGCAGCCGCTGCAGATCCTCGCCGGGCACCGGCAGCCAGGTTTCCTCCACCGCCATGCGGTTGCAGGTGAGGGTGCCGGTCTTGTCGCTGCAGATCACACTCACCGATCCGAGCGTCTCCACCGCCGAGAGACGCCGCACCAGCGCCTTGCGACGGGCCATGCGCTGCACGCTCAAGGCCAGCGCCAGGGTGACGGTGGGCAGCAGGCCTTCGGGCACGTTGGCCACGATGATCCCGATCGCGAAGACCAGGCTCTCCAGGGGCGTCATGCCCACGAAGACCAGGCTCAGGGCGAAGGCGAGCAGGCCCATCGTGATGGCGATCGTGCTGATCGTGTGCACGATGCGGGCCACCTGCTGCTCCAGGGTGCTGGCGCTGCGGTGGGTGCCGGCCGTGAGGCGGGCCACCTGGCCGAATTCGGTTTCGGAGCCGGTGGCATACACGATCGCCTCGCCCCGGCCGGAGGCGATCGTGCTTCCCGCCAGCAGCAGGTTGGGTCGTTCACCGCTGGGCAGACGCAGCTCCGCCTGAGCGGCGGGCAGGTCCAGGGTCTGGCGAGCCACCGGCACCGATTCACCGGTCAGCACCGAAAGATCGACTCGCAGCTCATGGCTGACGCTGATGCGGCAGTCGGCCGGCACCCGATCGCCCTCCTCCAGCAGCAGCCGGTCACCCGCCACCAGCTGCTCAGCGGAGCGGAAGCCCAGCCGGCCATCGCGCCACACCTGGACCTGGCGGGGCAGCGAGCGGGTGAGAGCGTCCAGGTTGCGCTCCGCTTGGAACTCCTGCCAGAACGAGAAGAGGCCGTTGATCAGCACCACCGCCCAGATCGCCGAGCCCAGCTGCGGGGTGCCGGCCACGAAGGCCAGCACCCCTGCGATCCACAGCAGCAGGGCCATGAAATGCAGCATCTGGTCGAGGAAACGCAGCACCAGGGGGCGGCGTTTCAGCGGCGGCAGCCGGTTGGCGCCGTAACGCTCCAGCCGCTGCTCCGCTTCCGCCTGGCTGAGACCCTCAGGGGTGGTGCGCAGACCTGGATACACCTGCTCCAGCGGCAGAGACCAGATCGGCTGGGAAGCAGCAAGCAGCACCGGATCAACAGGCTGGGTGGCTTTCAGGATGGCCGGCCTGAAGGCGATGAAGTGTCAGCCATCAACAAGGCGTGGAAGCCGCTCAGGTCCAGGGGGCCGGCCAGCTCGATCGTGTGTTCAGCGAGCGGCTGCTGCAGCAGCTGCGCGAGTCGCTCCCCTGATCCCTGGCGGGGCTGCTGGCGTTGCTGCAGCGGGAGCTGGGGTGGTTGGGAGTAGAGGAAGCCAACGGCCAGCCCGTGGGCGAGCCGAGCGCCGATGAGCAGCGTCTGGGGCGGGGAGTGGGGCGTTTGCTCCACCTGGACGACACCGACCGCCTCTCCTTCCTCCTGCAGGGTCTCGCCCATGGACAGCCGCCTGTGGTGCAGAGCCTGAGCGAAACGGACCGCCGGCGTTGGCGCATGCTGCTGCTCCAGCTCTGGGGAACGTCGCCGGATCGCCTTGCCCTGCAAGATGCCCTGGACCGTCTCTGGGCCTGTCCAGCCTTTCTCGATGAGCTGCACGAACTGTTCA
>CAYGQY010000332.1:0-2891 GCA_964352195.1 uncultured bacterium | reverse complement strand
GCCCATCAACTGGTGCCACTGGCAGTGCCAGGCAGCGCGGACGGCGGCCACGACGGCGGGAGGGATGGCCATGACGGGGGGGCACGCGGTCCATCGACTCTGGCCCTGGCCAGCCCCAGGCTGCGCCAGGGTGGGGAGGCGGAGCACCACGATCGAGGCACGGGGCCATGGGCGCGGCGAAGGTCCTGGTGGTGGCGGGAACCCACGGCAACGAGCGCAATGCGCCCTGGCTGATGGAGCACTGGCGCCACCACCCCACCGCCCTCGAGTGCCGTGGCCTGGCGGTGGCCCTGGAGTTCGGCAATCCGGACGCCCTGGCGGCCGGTGTGCGGTATCTGGAGCGCGATCTCAATCGCTCCTTCCAGCCGGCCCTGCTCGAGGGGCCGGATCCGGCTCCGCGGGAGGTGGTGCGAGCCCGGGAGCTGGTCGCCAGCCATGGTCCCGCCGGCGCCCAGCCCTGTGCGGTGGTGATCGACCTGCACAGCACCACGGCGGCCATGGGCAACGCCCTGGTGGTGTACGGGCGGCGGCCGACCGATCTGGCCCTCGCCGCCGGCATCCAGGCCCGCCTCGGCCTGCCGGTGTATCTGCATGAGGCCGATCTGGCCCAGACAGGCTTCCTGATCGAGCGCTGGCCCTGCGGGGTGGTGATCGAGGTGGGTCCGGTGCCGCAGGGGGTGGTCAGCGCCACCATCTGCCGTCAGACCCAGCTGGCCCTCGAGGCCGCCCTGGAGGTGCTCGCGGCCGGCCGGGATGGCGGCCTCCGCCTGCCCAACGCCCTGACGGTGCACCGCCATCTCGGCAGTCTGGATCTGCCACGCCGGAGCGATGGCCAGCCCCACGCCTGCGTGCATCCGATGCGGCATCACCGGGACTGGCAGCCGATCCGCCCGGGCGACCCGCTCTTCCTCGGGGCGTCGGGCGAGACGATCGACCTGGCGGGCGAAGCGCTGGAACCGCTCTGGCCCGTGTTCATCAACGAGGCAGCCTATGGCGAGAAGGGCATCGCCCTCAGCCTGACCCGGCGGGAACGCTGGCCCTGCCGGAGTGAGTGGGGGACTTCCCTCACGGCGCTCTGCGCCGGCCTGGCTCAGGGCAGGGCGGTGGGGGGGGCGGCCTCAGCGGCGCTGGGCTGACGCGGCTCGCCGTTGTACAACACCTTCACGATGGCGCGACCATCCGGAGAGACTTCGATCTCGGTTTCCCGGTCGGGGGGCAGACCGAGCACCTGCCAGCCGGGGGGGCCCCCCAGGAAACGGAAGATGTAACCCTGGGCATCTCCCTGAATCAGGCAATCGCCGCCGCCGCGGTTGTGCATGCACAGGGCGGCCCGGTAGACCCCCAGACCCCCATTGAGCCGCTCGGCGTACATGCGGGCCAGGTTGGTGGCCCGCTGGCGGGTGAAGGGAAACTGCTCGAAACTGCTGGGGGGAACGGCCGGGTCGGACTGGGCCAGCACGGGGCCGGCTGTCAGCAGTGCGAGCGTGGTGGAGAGGGCAAACAGGGGGCGCATGACTCTCGGGAGCGGACATTCACCTTGCCGCCCTGGATGTGGCGCCGGGTCGCCGCCGTGTCCAGATCAGCCACAGGCCCAGGTGCCCTGCTCCCGGGTGCAGGGAAGATCGCTGGTGGTGCCGTCGGCCCAGTAGATCCGCAGCCTGTCGTCCTCGCTGCCCATCCGGAAGGTGAGGGACTTCACCACCCCCGCCGGAGGCTTGCCCTTGGAATCGGCGGGGTCGATGCGACCGGGGCTGGCGAGCCGTTGTTCGATCTGTTGGAGTCGCTGCTCAATCTGGTCCAGTTTCTCGCCTCGCTCCGTGCCGACGTCCTGGGCCGGGCAGCCCGCCAGGGCCATCGCCAGAAGCGGCAGGCCGAGCAGGGCTGCGGATCGGCTGTGGGGGAAACGCAACGGCATTGCCGCGGATGGGCTTGGGTGGCCCTGCACTCCTAGCAACGGGTCTACGCGTTGACCAGGCGTTCGCTCCAGTAGACGACCGCTCCGAGCAATTCAAGCTGGAGACGGCGGGCCCGGGCGTGATGGACGGGAACGGTCTCCATGGAACGGGAGCCATCCAGATCCCAGCAGATCAAGACCATGGCGGCAGGGATCAGAAAAGACGAAGAAAACCTTAAGTCGGTTCGGGAGTCTGGCGGCCCCGGTGTGGTCGGTCCCACACACCACCCGGGCCGCCCACCACCCGCAGCAATCCTTAAGCCCCGCACACATCCCGCAACACCCTGTTACATTGACAGCAACGGCAGGCCGGTTTGCTGGCCTTGCCGTTCTATGTACCGGCCCCTGCGGGCCTTCGATCCCCGTTCTCATGACCACCACCCTTCAGCAGCGCCAGGGCGCGTCTGCCTGGAGCCAGTTCTGCGAGTGGGTCACCTCCACCAACAACCGTCTCTACGTCGGTTGGTTCGGTGTGCTGATGATCCCCACCCTGCTGGCCGCCACGATCTGCTTCATCGTGGCCTTCATCGCCGCTCCCCCCGTCGACATCGACGGCATCCGCGAGCCCGTCGCCGGCTCGCTCCTGTACGGCAACAACATCATCTCCGGTGCCGTCGTTCCCTCCAGCAACGCCATCGGCCTGCACTTCTACCCGATCTGGGAAGCCGCCAGCCTCGATGAGTGGCTCTACAACGGTGGCCCCTACCAGCTGGTCATCTTCCACTTCCTGATCGGCGTCTTCTGCTACATGGGCCGTGAGTGGGAACTCTCCTACCGCCTCGGCATGCGCCCCTGGATCTGTGTCGCCTACAGCGCCCCTGTGGCGGCTGCTTCTGCAGTGTTCCTGGTCTATCCCTTCGGGCAGGGCTCCTTCTCCGACGGCATGCCCCTCGGCATCAGCGGCACCTTCAACTTCATGCTGGTGTTCCAGGCTGAG
>CAYGQY010000331.1:0-2892 GCA_964352195.1 uncultured bacterium | reverse complement strand
TCCCGCTGGCGGATGGGGAGGACTACGGCGATGAGTTCGCCGATGAGGAGGTGCCCTTCTGATGGCCCACCCCCAACACCCCGGCCGCACGCCGCGGCCGATGGGCCAGCCACAGCTGCCGGCCTTCTGCCGCACGCGCCGGCCGATCACCACCACCGTGCGGCTGAGCAGCCTGCGGCAGCTGCAGTGGCTGCTGTGGCTGGTGCTGGCCCTGCAGCTGAGCACGGTGCTGCTGGTCCTGGCGGGTCCGGTGCCGGCACCACTGGCCGCGGCCCCTGGGGGATTCACCCCTGCAGTATTCGCGTCGCGGCATGGCGCCCCTGTCCTCTCACCTTCCCAGCCATGAGCAACACGTCCGCTCTGGTGCCCTACGTGTTCGATGGGCACTGCATCCGGGTGAGCGCCGATCAGGAGGGCGAGGCCTGGTTTGTCGTCGCCGATGCCTGCGCCGCGCTGTCGGAAAGCCCGATGGTCTGGGCCGTAGCGATCCAGCGCGACGGGGAGCACTGCCTCCATTCAGAAGAGGGGCCCGGCGCCGGTGGCTTCACCCTGGCGATGATCAACGAGGCCGCCCTGCTGCGCAGGCTGCTTGACAGCGACAACCCCAGCGCGCCGCGGATGCGGCGCTGGCTCACCCATGAGCTGCTGCCCGCAATCCAGCGCAGCCAGCAGCGCATAGCGCCACAAGGAGCTAGGTCCATCGACGCGATCCGCAGGCAGACCGCAGCAGAGGTGCTGCGCGGGGCAGACGAGATCATCCACCTCACCGGCGTGTCACATGCCGAGGCCCTGCTCAGCGCCCTGGAGGAGATCCAGGCCAACAGCAGTCCCGCCGGCGCTGAGGTGCAGCAACGCTTCTCGCATCGCGCAGGGGTGGCCTGGCTGACGGCCGATCAGCTGGCGGATCACCTCGATCGCAGCCTGCGGGGCACCAATCAGCTGCTCGCTGCCGCTGGATTGCAGCAGCGAAACGAGGACGACGACTGGCAGCTCACAGAAGCCGGTCGCGACTGGGGCGTCGCCCTGCCGCTCTGCAGTCGGGGAGAGCGCCGCCAGCAGATCCTCTGGGATCCGGCAGTGGTGGCGTTACTGCACCAGACCAACTGAAAGGCACCAAACCAATCCAAGACACGCACCTGAGACCCAGACCATCAGCCATGACATCCGCAACCGACCGACTGCTGCGGCTCCCGGAGGTGATCCACCGGGTCGGCCTTTCACGCACCACCATCTACAGCCTGATCGCCACAGGCGAGTTCCCCAGGCAGATCGTGATTGGCCCGCGGGCGGTGGCCTGGTCCCAGCAGGAGCTGGAGGCCTGGATCACCTCGAAGCGTCAGGCGGCCTGCAGCGCTGATGGTTGACCAGCCATCTCTGTGCTCAGCTCTGAGACCGGCGCCAGACCCGCAGCGACGGCCACCTGATCGAGCAGATCAGCCCAGCGCTGCAGCATGTCGGAGCGCTCCTCGAGGTATTCGGCCCAGTCGTAGGCGCGGCTGACGCTGTTGCCATCGGCATGGGCTAGCTGCTTTTCGGTGACCACCCTGGGGATCTTGAGCTGCTCGATGCAGTTCGTCTGCCCAAACCCCCTGAAACCATGGGGTGTCTGCCGCCCCTGGAAGCCCATGCGCCGCAGCAGCATCGAGAGGCAGCCATTGCTCATCACCCGCAGTTCTCCATTGCCTCGGTGGTTGGGGGTGTGAAAGACCAGATCGGTGTGGCCAGTGATCGGCCGCTGCAGGTCAAACAACAGCCGCACCTGCGATGAGAGCGGCACGATGTGACGAACGCGGGTCTTCATGCGTTCAGCGGGAATGATCCACTGACGACCCTCGATATCAACTTCGCTCCAACGGGCTTCCCTGAGTTCACTGGGTCGCACCAGGGTGAGCATCATCAGGCGCAGGGCGATGATGCTGCTGCGCTCAGCCAGCCGCTGCCGCTCAAAGCGATCGATCACTGCCAGCAGCTCGGGAAGCTCCACCCAGCTGATGCGATGATAGTGGGTGACGCGGGTGGCGGCGATGACCTTGCGGGCTTTGACGGCTGGATTGTCCTGCCGAAGTTCGAGGTCAACGGCGTGCTCAATCACGCGACGGGTGACGTCGTTGCAGCGACGGGCCTGTTCATGGGCACCCCTGGCGAGGATGGGTGCGAGCAGCCGGGTTTCAATGTCGCTGCGGGTGATCACCTCGATATCCAGTTGACCCAGTGCCGGGATCACGAAGTGATCAAGTTTCTCCCGCATATCTCTGCAATAGCGGGGGCTCCAGCTGGCGCTGTGGTGCTCGAACCAGGCCTGGGCGATCTGGGTGAACGGTCGGCGACTGTTCTCCGCCTGCTTGCGCTGCTGGCCCGGGGCCTGGGTGCGTGGGTCGATGCCGGTTTTGATCCAGGTGTTCAGCTCCAGGGCCAGCTTGCGGGCATCGGCGAGCCGCATGGCCGGGTAGGAGCCGATGGTGAAGGTGCGGCGTGCTCCCTGCCAGCGGTAGTCCTTACGCCAGGTCTTGGAGCCGGAGCGCGCCACCCAGAGGTAGAGGCCGTCACGGTCGTGGTGCTTGGTGCCCGGGCGGTCCGGATCGGGCCGCAGGGCCTGGATCGCCTTGTCACTGAGCATGGCGGACAGCGCCGAAACGCTGGCGCGGGAGGGGATGTCGACGGTTCGGCAAGCCAGGTGACGGTATAGACCCGGACCCGGCTGGCTATACCGTCAAAAATACCGTCATCTGCAGCGGCTGTAGCGGACTCTCGGCGGATCTGCCCGGACGACCTCAAAGCGCAGATCGACTGTCCTGCAGTAGTTTTCGGATTCCCGCGGATCCCTTCGGACCCTGTAAAAACGGAGAGGGTGGGATTCGAACCCACGGAAGGTTGCCCTTCAAACGATTTCGA
>CAYGQY010000330.1:0-2895 GCA_964352195.1 uncultured bacterium | reverse complement strand
CCTCCGGCCGGTAGCCGCGGGCGAAGCTGTCGAACACCTGGGTGAGCCCGGTGGAGAAGAGGGCATCACGGCGGAAACCCGCCTGGCGGCTGAGCAGATGGAGCTCCACCAGCACCTCGTCCACCATGCGGCGGTAAAGCGGACCGATCACATGGGGGAAGGCGCGATGGAAGGCGCGCTTGCTGTCAGCGACGGTGAGACAGGCTCCCACTCTGGTCCGAACGAATGGATCGACCCTAGCGCTGCGCCTCCTCCCCGGGATCGGGCGGAGGGACCGGCGACCTCGGTAGGATCCAGCCAGTTGCCCTGCCGTTGCCGATGATCCCGATCGTGATCGAAGATTCGGGCCGAGGCGAACGCGCGTTCGACATCTATTCCCGTCTGCTGCGCGAGCGGATCATCTTCCTGGGGGAGCCGGTCACTGCGGAATCGGCCAACCGGGTGGTGGCCCAGCTTCTGTTCCTGGAAGCGGAAGACCCCGAGAAAGACATTTTTCTCTACATCAATTCACCCGGAGGCTCCGTCTATGACGGACTGGGCATCTTCGACACAATGCAGCACATCAAACCGGATGTTCAGACGGTCTGTGTCGGGCTGGCGGCCAGCATGGGCGCCTTCTTGCTCACCGCCGGCACCAGGGGCAAGCGCAGCAGTCTGCATCACTCCAGGATCATGATTCACCAGCCCCTCGGCGGGGCTCGCGGCCAGGCCAGTGACATCCGGATCCAGGCCGATGAGATCCTCTACCTCAAGGACAAACTGAACCGGGAGCTGGCCGATCGCACCGGTCAGCCGCTCGATCGGATCCAGTTGGACACCGACCGTGACTTCTTCATGTCACCGGAGGAAGCCGTGAGCTATGGATTGATCGACAAGGTGATCGAGCGCCGGCCCGTTCGGCCCCTCTGAATCACCTGGCATCGTTGGGGGGCTCCAGCAGGCTCCCTTTGCTGATCTTCAGTTCCTTCCAGAGCTTACGGATCTCTTCATAGGCCTCGCTCTGGGGCATCTTCCCGTTGCTTTGAAGACCCACGATCAGGCCAATCCGCTCGGCGAACTGCTCCAGATTCTGGTGGAAGGCAACCCTCTCAGGACTCCAGTCATCGCCGTGATAGCGACTGAAGGATTCCATCGGAGATCTGGTGCTGCTCAAGATCGCCAGGCGTCAACAGAAAGTCTAGGTGAGCCAGACAGATCAGACACCAAGGTTGGGTTAAGGGCCCCCACCCGCCGGGAGGGGGCGAGCAGGGGACCAGGAGATCGATCGGGCTGAACCGCCTCAGGCGGAGCCGGCCGGCAGCAGGGGGGAGAACCGGTCCTTGTCGGGAATCGGGGTGAAGGTGGCGACCACCGCCCGAAACTCATCGCCATCAAGGGTTTCTTTCTCAATCAGCAGCTCCACCAGCCGGTCCATGCAGGGGCGATGAAGGCCCACCATCGCGACGGTGTCGCGATAGCAGCTCTCCACGATGAGGCGGACCTGTTCGTCGATGCGCCGGGTGATCGAGTCGGAGGCGTCACTGCGCGTCATCAGGTCGCGGCCCAGAAAGACCTCCTGGTTGCCGGCCTCGAGGGAGACCGGACCGAGATCGCTCATGCCGAAGCGCGTCACCATCTGGCGGGACATGCTGGCCACCTGCTGGATGTCGCCACCGGCTCCGGTGGTCACCTCGGCGTGGCCGAAAACCACGTCCTCGGCGGCGCGACCTCCGAGGGCCCCCATGATCCGGGCCCGCAGCTGGGAGCGGCTCACCAGCATCTGTTCCTCATCCGGAGCGAACCAGGTAAGGCCCTGGGCCTGCCCACGGGGGACCAGGGTCACCTTCTGAACGGGGTCATGGTCCTTGACCAGGGTGCCCACCAGGGCATGCCCCACTTCGTGATAAGCGATCAGGCGCTTGCTGCGGCCATCGGTGAGAGGTTTGCCTTCCATTCCGGCCACCACCCGGTCCACGGCATCGTCGATCTCGGCGAGGGTGGTGGCCTCCTTGCGGCGCCGGGCGGTGAGGATGGCGGCCTCATTGAGCAGGTTGGCCAGATCCGCTCCGGTGAAGCCCGGCGTGCGGCGGGCGATCGCTTCGAGCGACACGCCGTCGGCGAGCTTCTTGTTGCGGGAATGGACCTTGAGGATCGACAGGCGGCCCTTGATGTCGGGGGCGTCGACCCCCACCTGACGGTCGAAGCGGCCGGGGCGCATCAGGGCCGAATCCAGCACATCGGGTCGGTTGGTGGCGGCGATGATGATGATGCCGCTGTTGCCCTCGAAGCCGTCCATCTCGGTGAGCAGCTGGTTGAGGGTCTGCTCCCGCTCGTCATTGCCGCCGCCGATGCCGGCGCCCCGCTGGCGCCCCACGGCATCGATCTCGTCGATGAAAATCAGGCAAGGGCTGTTTTCCTTGGCCCGCTTGAACAGATCACGCACGCGGCTGGCCCCCACCCCGACGAACATCTCCACGAACTCCGAGCCGGAGAGGGAGAAGAAGGGCACTCCGGCCTCTCCGGCGATCGCCTTGGCCAGGAGGGTTTTCCCCGTGCCGGGAGGGCCCACCAGCAGCACCCCCCGGGGGATCTTGGCCCCAACCGAGGTGAAGCGTTCCGGCTGCTTCAGAAAGGTGACGACCTCCTCGAGATCCTCCTTGGCTTCCTCGACGCCGGCCACGTCATCGAATTTCACGCCGGTGTCCGCCTCCATGGCGAACCGGGCCTTCGTCTTGCCGAACTGCATGGCCTGGCCGGGACCTCCGGGCATGGAGGAGGAGCGACGGGCCAGGAAGATCAGGGAGCCGATCAGCAGCAGGGGGAACAGCAGGTTGCCCAGCAGGCCGAGGGCAGGCGGGGTGTTGCGGGGGGGATGGATATCGAAGCTGATGCCCTGCGTCTTGAGGGTGTTGATCA
>CAYGQY010000329.1:0-2897 GCA_964352195.1 uncultured bacterium | reverse complement strand
GGCCCTGGAGGAGGTGCGGGCGGCCTTGGAGCTGGCGGAGGAGGCCCTGGAGCGGGGCCATCGGTTTCTGGGGGTGGAAAGCCTCGAGGCGGCCGAGGAGCAGCTGCGCCGGCGCGAGGCCCTGGAGCAGGAGCTGAAGGCGCGGCGCGGCGCCACGGCCCGCCCGGATCCGGCGGCGCTGCGGGGCGAGATCGAGGCGATCGAGGCGCGCCTGGAGCGCAGGGACGCCGCCCTCGAGGCGCAGGCCCCCGCCTGGGAGGAGCTGGAGCAGGACCCCGGCGGTGTCCCCCTGGGGCTGGAGGACCTGGGCGATCCAGGCACACCGGCGGAGCAGCTGGAGCGGGCGATGGTCCTCGAGCAGTGGCTCGGCGCGCTGCAGAACACCCTGGCCAGCCAGCGCAGCGCCCAGGCCGGCCACGACCGCCGGCGGCAGGCGATCGCCCGCACCCTGCAGGAGGGCCAAGCAGCCCTGGCCCAGCTGGAGCGGCAGCAGGCCGCCCTGGAGGCGGACCTGAGGGTGCGGGCCGAGCGCCGCCAGACCCTGCTGGCCGGCCACGGCGATCCCAGCACTGTGACGACGGCCCGGGACAGCATGCGGGAGCGGCTGGCCGTCTCCCGGCGGGAACTCGAGGCGCTGGCCCTCCAGCTGGTGCCCCTGCGGGACGGGGGAGAGGGAGCGGAGGAAAGCGCGATCTCGGCCAGCCTGGAACGGCTGCGCGGCGAGCTGCCGGAACTGCTGGAGCGCCAGGGCGCCGCCCGGCAGCGTTGCAGCACGATCAGCGCCGACGATCCCTACGGCGCCCTGGAGCAGGCCCGGGTCGCTCTCGAGGAAGCGGAGGCCACCCTGGCCCCGATCCAGCGGCGCCTGGAGGCGCTGCGCCTGCTGCGCCACCTGTTCGCGACGTTCCGCTCCGATCTCTCGCAGCGCTACACCGCGCCCCTGGCCGCGGCGATCAGCGACTACCTGGGGCCGCTGCTGGGTGAGGACCCGGAGCCCCACTGTCAGCTCTCCTTTGACCAGGCCCAGGGTTTCAGCGGCCTGCGGCTGCGACGCGGCGGCAGCCTGCATGCCTTCGACGAACTGAGCGGAGGCATGCGGGAGCAGCTGGCGGCGGCCCTGCGGCTCTCGATGGCCGATGTGCTGCGCTCGGCCCATGACGGCTGCCTGCCGCTGGTGTTGGACGACGCCTTCACCCAGTCGGATCCCCAACGGCTGGAGGTGGTGCGGGGGATGCTGGAGGCGGCGGTGGCCCGGGGGCTTCAGGTGATTCTGCTCAGCTGTGATCCGGCGGCCTACTCCGCGCTCGAGGGCACCCGGGTGGAGATCCGCTCCGGCTGAGCCGTCAGGGGGCGAGCAGGCTGGCGATCTGGTTGCGGCCGTTGGTCTTGGCCAGATCCAGGGCCCGCTCCGCCCGCTGCACCAGATCGGGGAAGCCGCTGTCGGCATGGCCGAGGCAGCTGATTCCGCCACTGATCCGCAGGCGGTAGTCGGAATGGGCGAACACCCCGCCCATCCGGCCGGTGGCCACCCGCAGGTTCTCCGCGAGCCGCATCGCCCCTTCCGCGTCGGTGTCGACCAGCAGGATGGCGAACTCCTCGTCACCGAGCCGGGAAATGAAATCCTGCTCCCGCAGCAGGCTGCGGCAGAGGGTGCTGAAGTCGAGCAGCACCTGGTCGCCGGCGGGATGGCCCCAGCGGTTGTTGATCAGGCGGAAGTTGTCGATGTCGACGCAGAGCAGGGCCAGGGGCTCGCCGCGGCGACGAGCCCGCTCCACCTCCCGCTCCCCCACCGCGAAGCAGGCGGCCCGGTTGGCCAGGCCCGTCACCGGACAGAGGGAGGCCTCGCGGCGCAGTTCGATCTCCCGCATCACCAGGTCGCCCAGCAGCCGTAGCTGCGCGATCTGCTCCGCATCGAGCTGGCGGGGCTTGTGATCGATCACGCAGAGGCTGCCGAGATTGTGTCCTTCGGGTGAGCGCAGGGGCGCGCCGGCGTAGAAGCGGATATTCGGATCGCCCAGCACCAGCGGGTTGGCTCGGAAGCGCTCATCCTCCAGGGCATCCGGCACCACGAGCACATCGGAGCCGGCGATGGTATGGGCGCAGAAGGCCTGCTCCCGCGGAGCCTCGCTCCGGTCGATGCCCCGCTTGGCCAGGAACCATTCCCGGTCCTCGTCCACCAGCGAGATCAGGGCGATCGGCGTTTGGAAGATGCCAGCGGCCAGGTTGACGATCCGCTCGAAATGGTCGTCACCATCCTGGCCGACAAGCCCGTGGCGCTCGAGGTCACGCAGCCGCTCCTGTTCGTCGGTGGGGATGGGATAGGGCATGCCAGAGGTTCCTGCTGGGCGGGCGACCGGAAGCATCGCCGCAGCTCCCTTGGCTCAACTGTAGGAAGGCGAGCGCGGTCGTAATCTTCTGGTCGGCTCGCGGGTGCGGGGTCCATGGCCATCACTCAGGCGGTGACGAATGGCGGAAGGCTCAGCGGCGAGCTCACCCAGACCGTCATGAAGATCGGTGCCCTGGCTCGATGCTCAGGGCTACCGGTCAAGACCCTGCGCTACTACGAAGACCTGGGCCTGCTGCCCACCGTGGGCCGCAGCGACGGGGGCTACCGCCTGTTTGGTCCCGAGGCGCTGCGGCGGCTGGCCTTCATCCGCCGGCTCAAGGCCCTCGGCCTCAGCCTGGAGGAAATCCAGGCCAGCCTGGCGGTGCACGACCGGGGCCAGCTCCCCTGCGAGGAAATCCGCCAGCGGCTGGAGCACCAGATCGAGCGGGTGGATGAGCGCATGCTCGAACTGGCCCAGCTGCGGTCGGAGCTGCAGGAGCTGCTGAGCGGCTGGCGCAGCGACCCGCGGGCCGATGGGTCCATGATCTGCCCCAATCTCAGGGTCTGAGGG
>CAYGQY010000328.1:0-2904 GCA_964352195.1 uncultured bacterium | reverse complement strand
CCGTGACCCCCGCTCCCCCTCCGTATCTCGACCTGCTCGCGGTGGAGGCCTACCTGGGACCACGTCCGGTCTTCCGCAACCTCAGCCTGCGCCTGCTGCAGGGGGAGCACACCGTGATCCTCGGCCCCAACGGGGCCGGCAAGAGCGCCCTGATCAAGCTGCTCAGCCGGGAGATCTACCCCGTGGTCAAGCCGGGCTCGGCTCTGCGGATCTTCGGCTCCGACACGGTGAATCTCTGGGATCTCCGCCGCCGCATCGGGCTGGTGTCCCAGGATCTGCAGGCCGGCTACGGGGGCCACGTGCCCGCGGGCGATGTGGTGCTCTCGGGGTTCTTCGGGTCGGTGGGCCTCGGCCGCAGCCAGCGCCCCGAGCCCCCCCAGCGGCAGCGGGTGCGTCAGCTGATGGACCGGCTGAATCTGGCGGATCTGGCGGAACGTCCCTTCGGCCAGCTCTCCGACGGCCAGCGGAGGCGCCTGCTGCTGGCGCGGGCCCTGGTGCACGATCCCGACGTGCTGGTGCTGGATGAACCCACCAACGGCCTCGACCTGCGGGCGAAGCACCAACTGCTGGCGATCCTGCGCCAGCTCGCCGGTTCAGGCACCACCCTGCTGCTGGTCACCCATCAGATCGAGGCGATCATCCCCGAGATCCGTCGCTGCGTCCTGCTCCGCGAGGGGACGGTGGTGGGGGATGGCCCGACCAGCGAGCTCCTCCGGGATGCCCCCCTCACCGCCCTGTTCGGCACACCCCTGCAGGTGGTGTCCGCCGGAGGGTTTCGCCAGGTGCTGCCTGCGGAAGCGAAGGACTGACGGGACTCCGCGCCCGAGGGGAGTGGTGAGCTGCTGGAGCAACGCCGCGTTCAGGGCGGTCTCGCAGCGCAGCCCGAGGATCGAAGCGATGCTGCCGCCCTCGCCCCGCTGGGCCGAGCTGCCGCTCAGCAGGGCCAGCAGCCGCTGATCCTGCTGATCCCGCTGCTGCCACAGGCAGGCCAGGACTACCTGGGTGTTGCCGTCGCAGTCGGGAGCTCCGCCGGTTGTGCCCGGAGCGGCCCAGCCGATCCGAGGGCGGCCTGAACCATCCGGATCGTGGATCCCGGCAGACTCGCGGCCTGTGCCGACCGAGTGCCGATGACCCGCAAACGGATCATCGGCGTGATGGGCGCTGGAGAGGGCGCGGCTCCCGAACTGATGGCACTGGCGGAACGGCTCGGGCAGCGGATCAGCCAGGAGGGCTGGGCTCTGCTGACCGGAGGCCGTCCCGTCGGTGTGATGGCCGCGGCGAGCCGGGGCGCGATGCAGGTGGACGGGCACCTCGTGATCGGGGTCCTGCCCGGCGATGGCGGCAGCACCGGGAGCCGGGCCACCGCGGCGGTGGATGTGGCCCTGTTCACCGGCATGGGCATGGCGCGCAACGTCATCAACGTCCTCAGCGCCGACGTGGTGGTGATCTGTGGTGCCGGCGGACCGGGCACGGCATCGGAGGCCGCCCATGCCCTCAATCGGGGCAAACCTCTGGTGCTGCTGGCCGCCGCCGAGCCCTGGCCGGCCTTTTACCGATCCCTCTCACCCCAGGTGCGGGAAGCGGACACCATCGAGCAGTGCTGCCGGACCATCCGCACCATCCTGGGCTGATCCCCAGCGGCGGCCGCCAGCTCAGCGGATCAGCCCGGCACCACCCCGGGCGGTGGCAGCTCAACCGGCACCCCCACCAGCTCGGCGCCGACGGTCCAGAGGGCCCGGGCCAGGGCCTCGTCCTGGGCTTCGGCGCTGGGTTCGGCCGCCTCGAAGCGCAGGCGACCAGGCCCCAGCACCCGGTTGCACCAGTAGTGGAAGCCGCCGGCGGCGTGGGCGGGATCGGTGGCGAGGCCCGCCAGCCGCATCCCGGCCCGCTCCGGGCTTTCGGTGAGGCGCAGCAGATCGCGGGCCACCAGGGCAAACAGGCGCTGCCCCCAGGGGTTGTGCAGGCGGCTGGTGCGGAAGAAGCCCCCACGGCTGCGGGGGATCACCAGACCCGGACTCCAGGCGAGCACCGGCATCGGCGTACCCCGCAGGCGCAGGCGCCGCTCCAGCTCCCGGGCCAACAGCAGATTGCAGAGCTTGCTGTCCTTATAGGCCTTATCGGCATCGAAGGGCGCGTCACCCTCCACCATCGCGAAGCCGGCACCGGTGCGGAGGCCGGCCAGATCGCCCAGGCCGGCGGGCTTGCCCACCCGCCCTCCGGCGGAGCTGGGATCGTGCACCTCCGAGGCGGTGACCACGATCCGGGGGGCCTGAGCGCCATCGAGCAGGGGAATCAGACGCTGGGCCAGGGCCTGATGGGCGAGGTGGTTCACCGCGATGGTGAGCTCATAGCCCTGGGCGGAGCCCTGGCGCTCGGGGGCGCCGCTGGATTGCAGGCCGGCGTTGAGCACCAGGGTGTCGATGGGTTCGCCCTGGCTGAGCAGCCCGTCGGCACAGGCCTCCACGCTGGTCAGATCGGCCAGGTCACAGACGGGGGCGGCCGGCACGGGAAGTGAATCCGGCCCCCCTCCGGCCCCTGAGCCGGCCGCGGCCACGAGGCGCTGCACCGTGGCCGCGGCCGTGGTCGCATCGCGGCAGGGCAGGATCAGCGGGTGGCCGCCGCGCACCAGCTGCAGGGCGGCCTGGAATCCGATGCCGGAGCTGGCGCCGGTGAGCAGAAGGCGCCGGCGCCCAGGGGCCACTGGCGGGGAGGAGGGCATGGGGTGCACCCTATGCCGAGCTCCGGCGAGCCGCGTCCGCGTCGAGCCGTGGACCGAACGGGATCCCGATGGAAAAGCCGCCTCTGGAAAAGAAGCGGCTCAGCAGCTGGGGATGGACTCGGACATTGACATCGGAGCGGCGGGATTTGAACCCACGACCCCCACTACCCCAAAGTGGTGCGCTA
>CAYGQY010000327.1:0-2905 GCA_964352195.1 uncultured bacterium | reverse complement strand
ATGCGGCCCGGGGGGTCCCCGAAGACCTGGCCCTGCGCACCTACTCGGCTCGGCTGCTCGGGGCGGATCCGGAGCTTGTTCTCCATGGCGGCGGCAACACATCGGTGAAGAGCACGGTCACGGGTCTGCTGGGGGAGTCGATCCCGGTGCTCTGCGTCAAGGGCTCCGGCTGGGACCTGGCCACGATCGAGCCGCCCGGACACCCGGCGGTGCGTCTGGAGCCCCTTCAGGCCCTGCGGGCTCTGACGGCCCTCAGCGACGCGGACATGGTGGCCGCCCAGCGCCGCAATCTGATCGATCCAGCCGCCCCCAACCCCTCGGTGGAAACACTGCTGCACGCCTTCCTTCCGCATTGCTTCGTCGACCACACCCATGCCACCGCCCTGCTCGCCCTGGCGGATCAGGGCGAGGCCGCCGCGATCTGCCGGCAGGTCTACGGCGAGCGTGTCGCCCTGGTGCCCTACGTGATGCCGGGCTTCGCGCTGGCACGGGCGGCGGCGCAGGCCTACGAGGAGGCCGAGGCGCTGGCCCGCTCCCGCGGCGTGGAACTGGAGGGCATGGTGCTGCTGCAGCACGGGCTCTTCTCGTTCGGCGCCACGGCGCAACAGAGCTACAACCGCATGATCGAGCTGGTGGAGGAGGCCGAGCGGCACCTCACCCGGGGGCAGGGCGCCAGGCCTTCCCGCCCGACCCCGGCCGTGCCGGAGCCCGCCGGTGGGGCGGCGGCGCTGCTGCCGCTCCTGCGCGGAGCCGTCGCCGGGGCGGCCGGGGCCCAGGGGGCACCCCGCCGCTGGTTGCTGGACCTGCGGGCCACCCCGGTGGCCCTTGAGCTGGTGAATGATCCCCGTCTGCCCGAGCTGGCCGGTCGCGGCGTGGCCACCCCCGACCACGTGATCCGCACCAAAGCCGCTCCGCTGGTGCTGCCTGTCGACCCCGACCGCGCCGCGATCGATCAGGCCCTTGCGGCTTACATCACGGCGTATCAGGGCACCTTCGCGCGCCAGAATGCCCGCGTCGGCGGTGGCAGGATTCCCCTTGATCCTCTGCCCAGGCTGGTCGCCGTCCCCGGGCTGGGGCTGATCGGCCTGGGCCGCAGCGCCGCCGATGCGGCCGTGACCGCCGACATCGGCGAGGCCTGGGCACGAACGCTGCTGGCCGCCGAGAGCCTGGGCCGGTTCAGCCCGGTCGGCGAGGACGACTGCTTCGACATGGAGTACTGGAGCCTGGAGCAGGCCAAGCTCGGCCGGGCGGCTGAGAAGCCCCTGGCCCGCCAGGTGGCCCTGATCACCGGCGGCGGCGGTGCCATCGGCGCAGCCACCGCCCGGGCCTTCGCCGCCGAGGGGGCCGAGGTGGTGGTGCTGGATCGCGACGGAGTCGCCGCCGCGGCCGTCGCGGCAGCCTGCGGCCCCCGGGCTCTCGCCCTGGCCGTCGACGTCACCGATCGCCAGGCGCTGCGGGCGGCCTTCGGGCGGGTGGCGGCCCGATTCGGCGGTCTCGACCTCGTGGTCTCGAATGCCGGCGCCGCGTGGAGCGGGCGGATGGCCGACCTGAGCGATGCCGATCTGCGGGCCAGCTTCGAGCTCAACCTGTTCGCCCACCAGGCCGTCGCCCAGGCGGCGCTGGGGATCTTCCGCGCCCAGGACGGTGCCCCCGGCGGCCGTGGACGGCTGGGGGGGCAGCTCCTGTTCAACGTCTCGAAGCAGGCGCTGAATCCGGGACCCGGCTTCGGCGCCTACGGCATCGCCAAGGCCGCCCTGCTGGCCCTGATGCGCCAGTACGCCCTTGAGGGGGGCGGCGAGGGCATCCGCGCCAATGCCGTCAACGCCGATCGCATCCGCTCCGGCCTGCTCGATCCGGACCGGATCCGGGAGCGCGCCGCCGCCCGGGGCGTCTCGGAGGAGGCCTACCTGGCGGGCAACCTGCTGGGCCAGGAGGTGCGGGCCACCGACGTGGCCCAGGCCTTCGTCTCCCTGGCCCGCCTGGAGCGCACCACCGGAGCGGTGCTCACGGTGGATGGGGGCAACGTGGCGGCGATGGTGCGCTGAGGGCCCACCGCCGGCCAGGGCTGGGCCTTGGCTGTCCTGGGATGGCGTCAGCGGCGGCGGGGGTCAGTTCGCGGACCTGCTGCTGCGGGCCAGCCCCAGCCCCAGGCCGGCCCAGAGGAGCACCAGGGTCAGGCAGAGGGCCGTCCAGACCGGCAATCCCCAGCGACTCACGGCCAGGGGGGCCACCACCGTGATCACTCCACCGGCGAGAAAGGGCTGGAGCAGCAGCTGTTTGATCGAGAACGGCTGCAGGGCCGGGCTGCGGTCCTCGGGGTCGGCCATGCGCAGCAGGAGCAGGCCGCTGGCTGCCACCCCGGTGGCCTGGCCGAACTCGATGATCGCCCGCTCGAACCAGTCGGGGGGCAGGATCCGCGGCGCCAGGACCAGGACCACTCCCAGGTTCCAGGCCAGACCCACTCCCGCGAGAACCGACAGCGGCAGCCAGTCGTGGGCGAGGAGGGTCAGATCCAGGCAGGCGGTGGCCGCCGTGATCAGCAGATCGGCGGACACGGTGCCGAGGCAGCTCTGCACGGGGGTGGAGGCCCAGTGGGCCCGGCCGCTGCTCTCGAGGGCCAGCCGCACCAGCAGGGAGCCCACCAGGGCCAGGGGGAAGACCGGGAACGCCGCGATCACTTCGGCGACCGTGCCGCCCAGCGGAAGCATCAGCCAGCGCAGTCCATCGAGCAGGACGACGCCAAGGATCACCGCCAGTCCGGCCAGGGCCAGATTCACCAGCCAGACCGCCAGGCCCGGCTTCGGTCGCGAATCCAGCCCGCCCTCCGGCACCAGTGGCGCCACCGGCGTCAGCGGCAGCGCCGTTCCCAGGGGCATCACGGTGGCCAGCATCCCCCCCGGCGGGA
>CAYGQY010000326.1:0-2908 GCA_964352195.1 uncultured bacterium | reverse complement strand
GCGACGGGGCGGGCCCGGTTCCGCCACCGGCCAGGCCGGCGGCCAGGGGGGCGGGCAGCTCGGCCAGGGAGGCCGTATCCACCTCGACCAGCACCGTCTGACCCGCCAGCTCGGAGGCCACCGCCGCGATCATGGTGAGGTAGTTCTTGCGCAGCCAGCCACTGGCAAAACTGTTGGGTGCCTCCAGCCTCAGCTCTCCGTGGGCGAAGGCGGTGCACCGGGCCGGACGGATCCAGGTCTCGAAGGTGGGCTTGCTCAGATTGCCCTGCAGTGCCTCCTGGACCCGGTGCCACAGCTCCTCACCCTGCTGCACCGTCCGCCCATCTCGCAGGGGCCGAATATAGGCAGCTCTCCCCTCCCCATCCGTCTTTAATGAGGCGACTCCCCGCCTGGATCCAGGACCTCCCCCATGAACCCTGACCGGTCGCCCCGACCCGCGATCTCCCGCTCCCACCGACTGGCGGCCGGGCTGAGCGGACTCCTGCTGGGAGGCTGCGGGGTGAACCTGCCCAACATGCCCAGCATTCCGAACCTGCCGGGGCTGCCGGAGCGGAGTGCGAGCGAACCGGGCCCCCAGGTGAGCGACGCGCCCCCGGCGGCCCCGCTGCAGCCCGGCAACAATTTCATCGTCAACGCCGTCAACAAGGTGGGGCCGGCCGTGGTCCGCATCGACACCGTCAAACGGGTGATCAACCCGCTGGGCGGCCTGTTCGGCGGCGGTCCGTCAATCCAGCAGCAGCAGGGTCAGGGTTCCGGCTTCATCACCCGCTCCGATGGGGTGGTGCTCACCAACGCCCACGTGGTGGAGGGCGCCAACGAGGTGAGCGTCACCCTCTCCAACGGCCGCAGCTTCACCGGCAAGGTGCTCGGCAGCGACCCCCTCACAGACATTGCCGTGGTGAAGGTGGTGGCGGAGGGACTGCCGGTGGCTCCGTTGGGGAACTCCGCCCGGGTGCGCCCGGGGGAATGGGCGATCGCCATCGGCAACCCCCTCGGACTCGACAACACCGTGACCGCCGGGATCATCAGCGCGATCCAGCGCACCAATGCCATCGGGGAAGGCCAGCGGGTTCCCTACATCCAGACCGACGCCGCCGTCAATCCGGGCAACAGCGGCGGCCCCCTGATCAATGACCGCGGTCAGGTGATCGGCGTGAACACCGCCATCCGCCAGGCGCCCGGCGCCGGCCTGAGCTTCGCGATCCCGATCAACCTGGTCAAGCAGATCGCCGCGCAGATCCTCGAGAAGGGCCGCGCCTCCCATCCCTACATCGGTGTGCGGCTGCAGGCGCTCACCCCCCAGCTGGCGCGGGAGATCAACGCCACGTCGGCGGAGTGCCGACTGCCGGAAATCGAGGGTGTGGTGGTGGTGGAGGTGCTCAAGGGCAGCCCGGCCTCCCAGGCGGGGCTCCAACCCTGCGACCTGATTGAGGCGGTGGGAGGGAAGGCGGTGAAGAATCCGTCGGAGGTGCAGCTGGCCGTGGATCAGGGCAAGGTGGGCGATCCGCTCACCATCCGGATCCGCCGGGGCGAGCAGAACCAGGAGATCTCCCTCAAGCCGGCGGAGCTGCCGAAGCAGCCCTGAGGGGATTCAGGGGGCATACCAGAAGGCGCAGCGGCGCTGCCGCGGCTCCAGTTCCCAGCCCTGGGACTCGTAGAAGCCCACCACATCGGGGTCAGCGAAGAGGCTGACCCGCTCCACCTCCATCTGGCGGAGCCGGTCGAGCACAAAGGCCATCAGCTGACGACCCAGCCCGGCCCCCTGGTACAGCGGATGGACCGCCACGTCCCAGACCGTGGCCTCCAGCACGCCATCGCCGGTGCAGCGTGCGAAGCCCACCAGGCGCGGCAGCCGCGGATCGTGGCGCCAGAGGCCAACCCGCAGCAGGCTGTGCTGGAGCGCCTTGCGCACCCGACGCAGGGGCCGGCGGCTCCAGCCCACCGCGTCGCAGAGCTTCTCGAGCTCGATCAGATCGATCTCCCGATCCAGGCTGAGAACGAGCTGCAGCTGGGGGTTGGGGCTCGGGCAGAGGCGACAGCCGGGGCCGTAGACACTGTCGAGGAGGGGGTCGCAGTCCAAACCAGACGGCCGAGGCAACGCAATGGCACGATCCTGCCCGATCCCGGCCGTTCCATAGCAGGCTGGAGCGCAGTCCCCCGGATGGGAGTGATCCCGGACGCGCTCCGCCTCGACCGCTGCCAGGCCTCCAGGCGGGCCGGGGATCTGCCGGTCGGCAGCCCGGCCCCGCTGCTGGTCTGCCTGCACGGCTGGCTGCTCTCGGGGCTGCTCTGGGCTCCCCTGGTCGCCGAGCTGAGCCCCCGCTGGAGCACCTGGTCACCGGATCTGCCGGGGTTCGGGGAGACGCCACGCCCCCGGGGCCTGCAGCCGAGCCTGGCCAGCTACGGACGCTGGGTGGCCGGCCATGGGCTGGCCGCGGCCCAGGACCGGCCGCTGGTGCTGATCGGGCACTCCCTGGGCGGTAGCGTGGCCCTCCATGCGGCGGCCCTGCTGGGCCAGCGGCTGCTGGGGATGATCCAGATCGCGGCCGGCGGCGGCGTGTATCAGCCCCGGGCCTTCGCCCGGCTGCGGCAGGGGGGATCGCTCCTGCTGCGGCTTCGACCGGGCTGGCTGGCGGGGTTGCCGGGCACCGGGGCGATCCGCAGCCCGCTGCTGGCGGACCGCCGGGCGGCACTCGGCCTGCTGGCCTGCAGCACCAACCGGGGGGCGGTGCGGCAGTTGCCGTCCCTGACGGCCCAGCTGCGGGTGCCGAGTCTCTGGATTGCCGGCAGCCGCGACCGGGTGATGGAACTCCGCTACGTGCGCCACCTGGCCGGCTACGCGCCGGACCATCAACTGACGGTGCTTGACGGCTGCGGACATCTGCCGATGCTCGAAGCCCCCCGCCCC
>CAYGQY010000325.1:0-2931 GCA_964352195.1 uncultured bacterium | reverse complement strand
GCGCTGCTGGCCTTCCGGGTCGCCATGACCGCCATGCCTGAGACCGTGGCCCTGTTCAACGGCTGTGGCGGCATGTCGTCCCTGCTGGTGGCCCTCGGGGCCGTGCAGCTGCCCGGCGGATTGAACCTCTTGGGTCAGGTGTCGGTGCTGGTGTCGGTGCTGGTGGGGGCGATCACCTTCAGCGGCTCCCTGGTGGCGATGGGCAAGCTCAAGGAGTGGATCGGCACACCGCCCTGGACCCTCAAGCCCCAGCGCCATGCGGTCAACATCCTGATGGCGGTGGCCTGCCTGGTCTGCTGCGCCCTGGTGCTCAAGGGCCTGCTGCTGGCCCTGATTCCCCTCACCGTGCTGGCGTTGCTGCTGGGAGTGGGCCTCACCCTGCCGGTCGGCGGTGCCGACATGCCGGTGGTGATTTCCCTGCTCAACTCCTATTCGGGTGTGGCCGCCGCCGCCGCCGGCTTCGTGGTGGGCAGCGAACTGCTGATCGTGGCCGGAGCCATGGTGGGCGCCGCCGGCCTGATCCTCACCCAGGTGATGTGCACGGCGATGAACCGCTCCCTCCCCTCAGTGCTCTTCGGCGGCGCCCTCGGCGGCGCCCCGAGCGAGGACGGTGCCGCCGGCGGCCGTGAGGACTACACCAATGTCACCTCCTGCAGCCCCGAGGAGTGTGCCCTCACCCTCGAGGCCGCCGAACGGGTGATCTTCGTGCCGGGCTACGGCCTGGCGGTGGCCCAGGCCCAGCACAGCCTCAAGGAGCTGGCCCGGCTGCTGGAGACCCATGGCGTGGAGGTGAAGTACGCCATTCACCCGGTGGCGGGGCGGATGCCTGGCCATATGAACGTGCTGCTGGCCGAGGCCGACGTGCCCTACGACCAGCTGATCGAGATGGATGCCATCAATCCGGACTTTCCGCGGACCGATGTGGTGATCGTTCTCGGGGCCAACGACGTGGTGAATCCCCGCGCCAAGAGTGACCCCTCCAGCCCCCTGTACGGCATGCCCGTGCTGGAGGTGGATCAGGCGCGCTCGGTGTTCGTCGTCAAGCGCAGCCTGGGTTCGGGCTATGCCGGCATCCGCAACGATCTGTTCGAGCTGCCCCAGACCTCCATGGTCTTCGGCGATGCCAAGCAGGTGCTGCAGGCCCTGCTCCAGAACCTGCGCGAGCTGGGGGTGGGCAAGGTGCCCGTTGGTTCGGGCAAGGCCAGCTAGGCCGTCGTCAGCTCACCGCCACCGCTGAGCGCCAGGGCCTCGTTTCCGCGGGGTTGACCGTCGTTGCCGCTTCGGGCCGTGGGCGGCCGGCCTGGTGCCAGACCGTCCGAAGACTGCGGGCCAACGCGACGGCCGCCGCCGCTCCATCGATCACCACCAGGACCATCCAGAGCAGCAGCACCACCCACCGCCGGGAGGAGGAGGTTGAGGAGACCGGTGGTGTGATGATCACCGGCTGCCGTCTCGGCGCCGGTGCGGGTGCCTCCGCCGCTGCTGTCTCGGGCTGGGGGACCCCGGCCGTCAGGGCACCGTCCCTACCGGCATCGGCGAGGGGCTCGTATCCAGGGTCCGCCTGGACCTGGCTGAGCCGTTGATCGGCCGGTTCCGGTCCTGGGGGCGGGGCGTGGGTGGCAGGAACCACGACAACGCCGTTCGGCCGGGGCCGCAGGGGAGCTGTCCAGGTCCGTTCGCTGCTCCGGTTCGCCTGCCGCAGACGGGTGTAGAGGGTGGGGTTCATGGCGATGGCCGGACAGCGATGGGACGGGCCCTGCAGGCATGATCCCAGTTCCGCCCGCCTAGAGTGGTGGTCTTGCGCGGATTGCTCCGATTTCCCTTCTGACCCACCCAGCTCCGGGACAGGAGCAGACCCGTTCGCTCACCCCCGCCGTCGTCGATTTCGCCTCCTTCGGTCTCTCCGAACCTCTCCTCAAGGCCATCGCCGCCAAGGGCTACACCACTCCCTCGCCGATTCAGATCCAGTCGATTCCCGCCGTGCTCGGCGGTCAGGATGTGATGGCGGCCGCCCAGACCGGCACGGGCAAGACGGCCGGCTTCACCCTGCCGATGCTGGAGCGGTTGCGCCACGGCCCCCATGCCCGCAACAACCAGGTGCGTGCCCTGGTGCTCACCCCCACCCGGGAGCTGGCGGCCCAGGTGGCCGAGAGCGTGCGCGACTACGGCCGCTACCTCGATCTCCGCAGCGACGTGGTCTTCGGTGGCGTCAAGGTCAACCCGCAGATGCAGCGGTTGCGTCGCGGTGCCGACGTGCTGGTGGCCACCCCCGGCCGGCTGATGGACCTGTATCAGCAGAACGCGATCCGTTTCGACCGGCTCGAGATCCTGGTGCTCGATGAGGCCGACCGCATGCTCGATATGGGCTTCATCCGCGATATCCAGAAGATTCTGGCCCTGCTGCCCCCGAAGCGGCAGAACCTGCTCTTCTCCGCCACGTTCAATCCCTCCATCCGCCGACTGGCCCAGGGTCTCCTGCACCAGCCGGTGCAGCTGCAGGCCACCCCGGAGAACCGGGCGGCGCCCCTGGTGGAGCAGGTGATGCACCCCTGCGACATGGCCCGCAAGGGGGATCTGCTCTCCCACCTGATCCGGACCAATAACTGGCAGCAGGTGCTGGTGTTCTCCCGCACCAAGCACGGCGCCAACCGGCTGGCCGAGCGGCTCTGCCAGGAGGGGGTGACCTCCATGGCCATCCACGGCAACAAAAGCCAGGGGGCCCGTACCCGGGCGCTGGCCAGCTTCAAGAGCGGAGAGCTGCGGGTGCTGGTGGCCACCGATCTGGCCGCCCGCGGCCTCGACATCCAGCAGCTTCCCCATGTGGTGAACCTCGACCTGCCCAACGTGGCTGAGGACTATGTCCACCGCATCGGGCGCACCGGCCGGGCTGGCCAGAGGGGCCACGCCCTTTCGCTGGTGGCCGCCGAGGAA
>CAYGQY010000324.1:0-2932 GCA_964352195.1 uncultured bacterium | reverse complement strand
GCCGAGCCGTCCGCCGCTCTCCGCTCCGGAACCCGCCAGCCCGGAACCCGCCAGCCCGGCACCGCCCGCCGCCGAGAGCGTCGACCCCGACGCCGACGCCGCCCTGGTGGAGGTGGTGATCTCGGAGGGTGAAGCCCCGGCCACCGAGAGCGAGAGCCAGCCGTGAGCCCGCGGCCCCGGGTTCTCTCCGGTGTTCAGCCCACGGGCTCCCTGCACCTGGGCAACTGGCTCGGGGCCATCCGCAACTGGGTCGACCTGCAGGACACCCACGACCCCTTCTTCTGCGTGGTGGATCTGCACGCCATCACCGTCCCCCACGATCCGGCGCTGCTGGCCGAAAGCACCCGCCGCACCGCCGCCCTCTATCTGGCCAGCGGCATCGACCCCAGCCGCTCCAGCGTCTTCGTGCAGAGCCAGGTATCGGCCCACAGCGAGCTCACCTGGCTGCTGAACTGCGTCACCCCGCTCAACTGGCTGGAGCGGATGATCCAGTTCAAGGAGAAGGCCCGCAGGCAGGGCGAGAACGTGTCGGTGGGCCTGCTGGACTATCCGGTGCTGATGGCCGCCGACATCCTTCTTTATGACGCCGACCTGGTGCCGGTGGGGGAGGACCAGAAACAGCACCTCGAATTGGCCCGCGACATCGCCCAGCAGCGGATCAACGCCCGCTTCGCCCCGGAGGAGAGCCCACTGCTGAAGGTGCCGGAGCCCCTGATCCTCGCCGCCGGGGCCCGGGTGATGAGCCTGACCGACGGCCGCAGCAAGATGAGCAAGAGCGACCCCAACGAGGCGTCCCGCATCCAGCTGCTCGATCCCCCCGAGCTGATCGTGCGCAAGATCAAACGGGCCAAGACCGATCCCCAGCGGGGCCTCGAGTTCGGCAATGCCGAACGGCCCGAAGCCGACAACCTGCTCGGGCTCTACGCCCTGCTGAGCGGCTCCAGCCGGGAGGCCGTGAGCCGCGAATGCGCCGCCATGGGATGGGGCCAGTTCAAACCGCTGCTGGCGGAGGCGACCGTGGAGGCGCTGCGACCGCTGCAGGAGCGCTATGGGGCCCTGCGGGCGGAGCCGGGCCATCTGGAGAGCGTGCTGCGCGACGGACGGGAGCGGGCGACGGCCGTGGCCCAGCTGACGCTGGAGCGGGTCCGGCGGGCCATGGGATTCCTGAGCCCACACTGATCCCAGCGCTCGGGGAGATCAGCGGCGCTGATCGGTCAACGGCCCGGCCCCGGCCGGGGGCGGCGCCAGGGAGGCTGGCGCGCCGAGGGCGGTGCGGGCTGGCACCGACTGGATCCTGCCCCACTGGCACCTGAGTCTCGGCTGAGGCGTGCGGGACTACGCACATGGTGGCCCATTTGTCCAGGACGGTCAGACGGATCGACCGGAAGCACTTCGTGAGTCTTCACACTCTCGTAAGTATTTCGACTGATGCGCCCCATGCGTTGGTGGACCCCCACCCTGATCGTCCTGCCCCTGCTGGTGGCCAGCGGCCAGCAGCCCTCCGGCGGCACCAGCCAGGCCGCCGCCGGACCCACCGGGGGGCAGCCGGGCCGGAGCGCCACCGCCGCAACCCCTCCGGCCGCCAGCGCGGCCACCTACGCCCTCACCCCCCGGCGCCGGGCCCTGCTGGCCACCATCCGCTATGCGGAGGGCACCTGGGCCGACGGGCGCGCCGAGGGCTATCGCACGCTCTACGGCGGGGGCCGCTTCGCCAGCCTGGAGCGACACCCCGACACTGTGGTGGTGCGGCGCTATGCCAGCGCGGCGGCCGGGGCCTACCAGTTCCTCCCCGCCACCTGGGAAGCCGCCTCCCGCCGGCTTCACCTGCGGGGCTTTGGTCCGGCCAACCAGGACCAGGCCGCCCTCTACCTGGTCGACCAGCGCGGCGCCCTGGAGGCGGTGGATCGCCAGGGCCTCGATGCGGAGACCATGGCCCGGCTCGCCCCCGAGTGGGCCTCCTTTCCGATGCTCTGCGGCAACAGCGCCTACGGCCAACCGGCCAAGAGCGCCGTGGACCTGCAGCGGTTCTACCAGCGGATCCTGCGGGAGAAGGAGGCCTCCCCGCTCGGCGGGATCGACGGCGCCTTGAATTGACGACGGGCGCGGGCCTCAGGGCTCGCGGTAGACAACGCGGCCACGCTCGTCGTTGCCGACGTGAAGAAGATCCTCCTGGAGCAACCGCTCGATCTCCTGGCGGACCCGGTCCCGGGGGGTCCCGTTCTCCAACTGGCAATCGAGCAGGGCGTCGTTGTAGGTGAAGCCGGCGGACCCTGACCGGCGGGCCAGCAGAAGCAGCTGGCGATCCAGCGGCGGGGCCGGCTCCAGCAGCGGCTGGTTCCGGTTGGCCAGGGTGACCAGCTCCGGGACCAGGAACAGATCCACCAGCTGACCCACGCCGCAGAGGCCGAAGGTGAAGAGCCAGAGGGTGCCGCTCAGGGGCCGGCGGGTGTAAAAGCGCTGCAGCCCGCAGATCAGGAACAGCCCCCCCAGCCAGAGCAGGTAGGCGATGGCCACATCGCGACGCTGGGGCGCAGCGGAAGCCGATCGTGTCGGCACGGGTGGAGGGGTGGTCACGGAGGGGGGGGAATCGGCAGCTCCGGCAGAGCCACTCCAGCCTGCCGAAGCTTCGCGGAGAGCGCCCAGACCCGCATCACCAGCCAGTGCCAGGGGGCCATGGCCTCCATCTCGAGGGCCATGCTCACCGGAGCCGCGGCCCGGAGGCTGCGGGCGGCCACGATCTCCAGACGGGCCGTTCTCAGTTGCTCGGCCAGGGCCCGGCGATCCGCCTCCGTCTGGAGCGCGTCGGGACAGTGCTCCAGGAGCACCAATCCGCGCTCAAACCAGAACTCAAAGTCCCGCAGCAGGGACTCCAGCAGCTGATCCAGCAGCTGGCCGGCGGATTCGGGCCGGGGATTCGGGCCGGGGATGGATC
>CAYGQY010000323.1:0-2935 GCA_964352195.1 uncultured bacterium | reverse complement strand
GGGACTGGTGAGGGTGGCGGCTTGTTTGGCGGCGGGGGAGGCGTCGGTCATGGCAGGCCGCTCAGGCGGAGGTCCAGCTGCTGGCGAAGAACCGTGGCATCAAACAGCACCGGCAGAACGTGGATGCTGCTCCGTTCACGGAAATAGAACAGCACCGGCAGGGGTGGCCAGAAGACGGTCCAGCTGAGCCACGCCTCGTAGGGGAAGCGCCGCAGCAGGGAGGAGCGGCGCCAGACCAGCAGCGCATCGCCGCTGAACTGCAGCCGCAGCAGCAGGGTCTGCACCAGCAGGAAGAGACCGAAGAGCGCCACCACCCCGGCCACCACCGGCATGCCGCTCCAGAGCGGGCGCAGGGGCAGCAGGGCCGCCGCCAGCAGCACCACCCCGACCGGCACCCAGGCCCGGGGGGCGAGGATCGGACCGGCCGCCGGGTCAGGGCCACCGTTCGGCGGCTCGGGGGACGGGGACATGGAGGGCTCCAACGGCGTCATGGGTCCCATGCTGCTGCGCCCCGCGGCCGCTTGGCCAGCGAACGGGTGCGTCAATCGCCGAAGAGCAGCTGGGTCAGCAGCACGTCCATCAGGCTGACCGTGAGCAGGATCATCACGACCGCACCGGTGGTGCTGGTGCCGACCTCCTTCGGCCCTCCCTCAGTGGTGAGTCCCCAGCCGCAGCCGATCACAGCGATCAGCAGCCCGAACACCACCGCCTTGATCAGCATCGAGGGCAGGTCGGTGGGCTCCATCCAGGTGCGCACCGAATTCCAGAACACCGACGGGGGGATCGAATAGAGCAAGGCGCTGCTCACCTGGGCCGACCACACCCCCACGCCGAAGAACAGCAGGCACTGCACCGGCGCCATCACCACCATCGCCAGCACCCTGGGCACCACCAGATACTGCACCGGATCGGTGCGCAGCATGGTGATCGCGTCGATCTGCTCGGTCACCTTCATGGTGCCCAGCTGGGCGGCGTAGGCCGTGGCCACCTTCCCCGTCAACAGGGTGGCGGTGAGCAGGGGGGCGATCTCCCGGGCCAGGCCCAGGGCCAGGATGCCGCCCACGGAGAACCCGGCCCCCTGGCGGGTGAGCTCGGCCGCCACCTGGATGTTGAACACGGTTCCCGCCGCCAGGGCGGTGATGAGCACGATCAGGAAGCTGCCGGGGCCGGCCTCCAGCATCTGCTCGAACAGGTCGTTGAGGTTGAGACGGCCCCGGGCGAGGGCGGCGATCGACTGGCCGCCGATCATGGCGCTGGTGCCGAGCCGCGTCAGCCAGCGGGGCAGGTGGAAGCGGCTCAGCACCATCAGGACACCGTCGCCTGGACGCAGTGGGCCCGGCGGTCGGGCCAGCGGCGCATCACGATCAGCCCCAGGGCGATCAGCACGGCGGGAATGATGCCCATGCAGAGCCGGATGGCCGTCAGGGCCGTGCCGGGCTGGTCGATGCCGCGGGCCGCCACGTAGCCGCTGAGGCTCATCAGGTTGCCGAACACGAACAGGGCCAGGCTGATGCAGATCTTCTGCGCCAGCACCATCCAGGCGCTGTATTGACCAGCCGGTTTCTCGGGATCGGCATCGATCGCGTCGGGCAGCAGCGCCCAGGGGATCAGGTAGGCGGTGGAGGCGCCGATGCCCGCCGTGACGATCGCGGTGAGCAGCAGGATCAGCCGCACCAGGTTGGTCTGGGAGCCGGTGGGGGCCACACCGGCCTCGAGGGCTGGCACCAGCATCGCCATCAGGCAGCCGAGGATCCACAGGCCGCTACCCCACTGCAGGGCCCGCAGCCGTCCGAAGCGGTTGGCCACGTCGTTCCACAGCCAGAGCCCCACCAGGGTGCTCACGATGAAGGGCAGCAGAATCCAGTTGCTCCATCCCTGGGGCAGCCGCATCACCACCGGCAGGTAGATCAGGGCGGCGGTCTGCATCAGCTGCAGGGCGCACCAGAGCAGCAGGTACAGCCCCAGCACCCGCATGAACCGGCCGTTGCGGGTGACCCGTCGCAGCAGCCGCCGCGTGGTGCCGGCCTGGGTGCCCGGTGTCTGGCAGTGCCGGGCCGCCGGGCTGATCCCCCAGGCGCAGAGCAGGGTGGCCAGGGCGATCAGGGCTCCCGAGATCCAGCCCACCCGCAGGTAGCTGGCCGGATCGGAGGTGTCGCTGAGCAGCAGGCCCCCGAGCACCAGACCCACCAGCGTGGCGATGATCGAGCCGGTGAAGCGCATCGTGTTGAGGCGGGTGCGCAGGGCCACGTTGCCGGTCAGCTCGGCCGCCAGGGAGGCGTAGGGCAGATTGACGCAGGTGTAGAGCGTGTTGGCCACCACGGAGATGGCCAGAAAGACGGCGAAGCGGTGCCAGGGACCGCCCGGTGGCAGCCACCACATCAGTGCCATCGAGAGTCCGAGCGGCAGGGCGCTCCAGCGGATCCAGGGGAGCCGTGGGCCTGCGCTGGTGCGGGACTTGTCGCTGAGCCAGCCCACCAGCGGATCGTTCACGGCATCCCAGAGCCGCGCCAGCATCAGCACCAGCCCGGCCATCCAGGGCGGCAGCCCGGCGGCGGAGGTGTAGAAGATGAAGAGGTAGAAGCCGATCAGGGAGGCGCCCATGCCGGTGCCGGCATCGCCGATCCCGTAGCCCAGCAGCAGGCGCAGCCTCGGCCAGCCCCTCAGATCGTTCGCATCGGTGACCGGACGGGCCTCCGGCATGGCAGCGGCACGGGTTGGCGCAGGCTGGATCGGATCGCTCACGCGGGCCAGGAGAGGACGCAGGCCATAATGCTGGAACCCCTGGACGGGGGCCGGCCCCGGGCCGGAATCCATCCGTGGGGAGCACGCCCATCCGCCGCCAGGGTGGTATGGATGTACTGATGCGGGCGTAGTTTAGTGGTAAAACCTCAGCCTTCCAAGCTGATGATGCGGGTTCGATTCCCGCCGCCCGCTT
>CAYGQY010000322.1:0-2939 GCA_964352195.1 uncultured bacterium | reverse complement strand
CTTCAAAGCCGTGACGGACGGAGGCGGCGCCGATGCGTTCCATCCGCTCAATCGTGATGTTGTTGCGGCCCCAGCTGAAGTTGGTGTGAAGTCCTTCGAACTCGAGCAGGATCGCCTCGGCGAAACAGGCGAACATCTGCCGGCGTGGATTCTCCATGTCGGCCACCTCCATCATCTGCCAGTCGATGTCACTGCCGAAGGCGACGATGCCTCCCTTGAGCACATGCACGCCGTTGCCGGCGACCTTGGTGTCGAGATTCTTCGGATAGCCGCCGTCAATCATCAGGCAGGGATGGCGCAGGCTCCGCCCATCGATGCTCAGGGTCTGGGGGAGGCTCGCGACCCACACCACCACATCGGCCTCGGGAAGGGCCTCCTCCAGGGAGAGGATCCGACCGCCGCCCAGTTCGCTCTGAAGGTCGAGCAGGCGCTGACGCTGGCGAGCCACCAGCAACAGCTCGGCCACCCCGGTGCGCTGGATCAGCCAGCGGCAGACGGCGCTGCCGATGTCGCCGGTGGCGCCCACCACGGCCACCTTCGCCCGGGCCAGATCGAGGCCCAGCAACGGGGCGTTCTGCTCCACCTGGCGGCAGATCACCCAGGCGGTGTGGGTGTTGCCGGTGGTGAAGCGATCCCATTCCAGCGTGGTGGAGCGGATCTGCTGGAACTTGGAGAGGTCGAAGTTCTCGAAGATGATCGAAGTGAATCCCCCCAGGGCCGTAATGGCGATCCCGTTCTTCTGGGCCAGCTCCATGGCGTTCTGCACCTTGCGGGTGGCCGTCTTGAACCGGGAGAGCATCTCCGGCACGAAGCAGGAGTCGATGTAGGCCCCTTGGATGGTGGCGCCGGTCGGGCTGGTGATGCTGACGGTTTCCAGCAGCTGGGGCGGAGCACTGCACCAGACTTCAAGGTCTCCGGTGGCGAACTCCTCGAACCCCAGGGTGAGAGCCTTGCGGCGTGCCTCGTCAAAACTGCTGGAGTGACCGATCAGACCAAACATGGAGAAGCGACCCGTTGCAGACCGAATGGGAGGACGTGTGCCACCGGGTAGCGCACGCTACATGCTCCGGCCTGGCGAGGGACCCGTGGCCGGCCCATCGCCAGAGGGGAGCCGGAATGCCGGCCTCAGCCCACCAGGGCGGCGGCGGCCATGCGGGCGATCTCCCGGCTGCTGAAGCCGATCTCGGAGAGGGCCTCCTGGTAGGCGATCAGGAAGTCCTCGATCAGACCTTCCTTCTCCATGGCGAGCACCGCGGCGTCGTCGGCGACCCGATCAAGCATGCGGCGCACATGGGGCAGATTGTCGCGGTTGGCCTGCTCCAGCTCGGCCCGGCTCGACTCCAGATTGGCCTTCAGCCATTCCTGCCCGTAGTTGAGATGGGTGTACTCATCCTTGACCACCCCTTCGGTGATCTTCCTGGCGAAGGGATCGGCGACCGGGATGTAGATGTGATAAGCGGAGATGGCGAAGGCTTCGATCAGCAGGGCCTGGATCAGCAGGCAGGTCACCACCTTCCCTTCGGCGAGGGCCGCCTGGAAATTGTCGTGAAGGGGGGAGAAGAAGTCCCGGGCGAAGGGCATGTCGGCCTCCACCTCCAGGTTGCGCCCGCAGGCCTGGAAGCCGCGCATGTGCTTGAGCTCCATGCGGGCCAGGCGGGCCAGCTCCTCGGCCTGGTCGGGCAGGAGGCGCCCCAGGGACATGTAGTTATCGTGAGCCTCCTGTTCGCCCTCGATCACGATCGCATTGATCCGGCTGTAGGCGTCCTTGTAGAGGCTGCTGCTGAAATCGGGAAGGCCGGCGATCATGCCGTCGCCGCTGCCGGCGGCCATTGACACCGCTGCCGCCTCGGGGGCAGCGGTTGAGGCCACGGAGCTGTCGAGGGTTGGCATGACTGTCGTTCCTGAGTTCTCGTGAGGGCGACTGTAACCATCTCCGGCCCGAATGGCTCAAGCCACCGGGCTGATCCGGTTCAACCGGGCGCGGGCCAGCGGCCGGACAGCAGAGCCGACAGCAGGTCCACCCAGCCGCTCACCAGCCGCTCGAACAGCTGCTCCCCCAGCTCCGCATCGGCCGCCGTGGTGTCACCCACCACCCCACTGGCGGAGAGATCGGCCGTCAGCCAGGCGTTCGGCACCGCCCCCTCCAGGCTCCATCCGGTCGGCGGCGGAACGGCGCGCTGGCCATCGCGGGGCCGGGCCGGTCCCACCAGCTCGGGGGCCAGATGCAGCATCAGGCTGGTCTCCGCCAGGCCGGCGTGGAGACCCTCGCTCCGCTCGGGCTCCGGCAGCAGGGAGCCGATACCCGGTGGGCCACTCCACAGAAAGCAGGGCAGCACCGCCAGCCGGGGGTGGGCGGCGCGGAGCTGGCGGGCCGCCACCTGCAGCAGGGCGATCTGGCCGCCGTGGGCGTTGAACAGCACCAGCCGCTGGAAGCCGGTGCGGGCCAGATCGGCCCCCACCGCCATCACCAGGGAGAGCATCAGCTCGGCCGGCAGGCTGAGGGTGCCGGGGAAGGCCCCATGCTCCGGAGAGAAGCCGAGGCTGAACAGGGGGAGCCTCCAGATCGGCAGTCCGTCGGGAAGCCGCTCCAGCACCCGTTGCAGCACCCGTTCGGCGAACAGGGCATCGGTGCCGAGCGGCAGCTGGGGACCGTGCTGCTCCACGGCGCCGAAGGGCCAGACCACCGTGCTGCCCTCCCGGGCGGCGGCTGTTCTGGCCTCGGGCCAGCTCAGACACTCCAACGCATGAGCTGGTCGTGAATCCATCGGCTCCGGGGGCTGATCCTTACAGTGTGGGGCTGTCGGTTCCCCTGGGTCATGGCCGGTTCGCAGCGTCCCGTACCCCCGGCCGGTCCCAGATCCCAGCCGACCCCTCCGCAGGCCGCGGCGGCGCCGCGCAAGCCACCCCAGCTGATGTACCTCAGCCGCAAGGAGGAGGAA
>CAYGQY010000321.1:0-2942 GCA_964352195.1 uncultured bacterium | reverse complement strand
CCGGGCCATCACTTCTTGCCCTTGGGCTCGCAGGGCAGCCGCCCCCCCCCCCCGCCGGCGGTGGCCACCGTGACGGTCTGCTGGCTGAGCTGCTGGTCGAGGATCTCCTGCAGATTCTCGGGGAGGGCCTCCCGGCTGAGCAGGAACGTCTGCAGGGCCTGGAAGATGTTGGCCACCACCATGTAGAGCAGAACGCCGGCCGGCAGCGGGAAGAACAGGAACATCCCGGTGATCATCACCGGTGTGATCTTGTTGGCAGTGGACTGCTGCGGATTGGGCGGCATGCCCCGTCCTGAGAGGATCTGGGAGATGAACAGGCTGGCGCCGAAGGCCCCGACCAGTATGGCGATGTCCCAGTTGACGGCCCCTTCGGTGTAGAAGCCCACCTGGCCGAGGGCCTTGATGAACAGGAAGCCGCTGCGGGCGGCAAGCCCTGGGATGGTGGCCTCCACGGTGGCATCCCCCGCCGAAAGGGCTTCGATGCGGCCGCTGTCACTGACGCGCACCACACCCTCCCCCTTGCTCACGGTCCAGCGGGGCAGGAAGGACTCCCCGTTGTTGATGCCGGAGAGCACGTCCTGGAACGGCTGCCCCTCCTTGGTGTGGAATTCCACCTGGGCGGTGTCGCCGATCCCCAGCCGGGTGCCGGTCTCCAGGGAGGCGATCACGGGCACATGGCTGGTGGTGGTGATGAAGATGGAATGGCTGGCGCTGTTGAACGGTTTGATGTCCACTGCCGCGATCTGCTCGGAGGGGAGCACCTTGAGGTTGAGGGTGTAGGGCACATCGGCGAAGGGTGAGCCCCGCAGGGTGGCGAACAGCGCGAACAGAATCGGCATCTGCACGAGCAGGGGCAGGCACCCCGCCAGGGGACTGCCGAACTCCTTCATCAGCTTGCCCAGCTCCTCCTGCTGCTTCTGGGGATTGCTGGCATAGCGGCTCTTGATCTCCGCCTGCCGTTTCTGCATCACCGGCTGGGCGATGCGCATACGGCGGGCGCTGCGGATCGAGCCGGCGCTGAGGGGGAAGAGGGCCAGCCGGATCACCACCGTGAGGGCGATGATCGCCAGCCCGTAGCTCGGCACCAGCCCGTAGAAGAAATCGAGGATGGGGAGCAGCAGGTTGTCGGAGATGTAGCCGATCACAGCAGGGAGGCGGCGAAAGTGGGGGGAGTGGGCTCAGTGTGCCCGAGCAGGAGCGAAGCCGGGACCGGGGAGCCCGGGGCCCGGCCCCCCGGGTCAGGCACTGGCCACCTCCGGATCGGCGAAGCCACGGCTGCCCGTGGCGGCGGGGCGGCCGGATCCGCCGCCACGGGCAGCCATCCGCTCGAGGATGAAGGCTTCGGTTTCGCGGAAGCGGGGAACCGAGCGCATCTCCAGCCGGGCGCCGTCGCTCAGGATCAGGACCATGTCTCCCCAGGCTCCGAAGCCCCGGGGCACCGAGCGCACTTCGCGGATCTGGCCGTAGGCCGCCTGGGTGCGGTCGCGGCCCAGCCAGCCGCCGCTCACGGAGATGCGGCGGCTGGTGATGCGGAAGCGCAGCCAGAGGGCACGCACGATCGCTCCCACCGCGAAGGGCAGGCCGATCAGGGTGAGGCCGAACAGCAGGTTGAGGACCAGATCGCCCCGGGCCGGACCGCCCTCATAGAAGACGGACTCGATCGGTGGGGTGGCCCCGGAGGCCGCGACGGGTGCATCGGGAGTCATGGGTTCAGGCCCGCCTGGCGAAACAGCTCCTCACATTCTCCCAGCAAGGTCTCGGGGCTGGCGTCGAGGCTTCCCGGCCGCAGGGCAAGCATCACCCAGAGGCCCTGACGGGCCTCCGGCCAGCCTCGGCAGCGGTCACTCAGCCAGCCGTGCAGCAGGCGTCGCAGCCGGTTGCGCCGCACGGCCCGCTTGCTCACCTTGGTGCTGACCACGACCGCGCAGCGACAGGGACTGGCCGGACGCAGGCCAAGCGGATGGCTCAGGAGCGCCGGGTCCCCCACCACCATGTGCAGCACCAGATAGGTGCCCTGGTAGCGGCGGCCCCTCCGATACAGGTGATGGAAGGCCCGCTCTCCACGCAGCCGCTGGTCCCTGGGCAGGGCCATGGGGACAGGCGCCTCAGGCGGGAAGGGAGCTAAACGGCGAGGCGGGCCCGGCCCCGGCGGCGGCGGGTGCGGATCACGCGGCGGCCGGTGTGGGAGCGCATCCGCACGCGAAATCCCGACACCCGCTTGCGCTTGCGACTCGTTCCTTCCAATGTGCGCTTGGTCATGGTGCCGTTCGGCGTCTCGCCCGGTGTCGTGGATTCAACGTATCAGCCCGCCGGTCACTCGATCCCGGGATCGATCTGGATCAGCCAGCTGCCCAGATAACCGGCGAAGGGCACATCGCCCGGGGCCTCGGCCAGGGCGTTGAACTGATACATGCCGATGTTGAACGGATTGAAGATCGACATGTAGACGCCGATGGTGGACTCGGTGGGAATCGGCCTCTCCGGGAAAATCTCGATCGCCCCGCCCCCGGCGGTGACCTCGATCACGGCGGGAATCTCCTCCTCGCAACGGGTGCGGGAGAGCATGCCCCCCTCCTTCATGACGCAGAGCTTGACCCTCTCCGGATCGATCCGGGCGTCGAAGTTGTCCGGCACTGCCACGGTGAGCTTGAGGATGGCGGTGTTGCGGTCTTTCGGCCGCAGGATCAGGTAATACTCCGACCGCTTGTTCCGGGAGGTTTCGGTGATGAAGTAGTAGAGACGGCGGTAATCGCGGTTGTTGTCCCAGCGGAATTCCAGCAGCGACGGAGTGCCCTGGGCCTGGGCCGGCGGTGCCATGCCAAGGCTCAGGCCACTGAGCAGGGAAGCCAGACCCACGCCGGCGGCCGCACCGAGATGGGCGAAGCGGCTCCGCAGGGAGCGCCGCACCCGGCAGCGCTGCGGGCGTTGGTACTGGAGGGACA
>CAYGQY010000320.1:0-2947 GCA_964352195.1 uncultured bacterium | reverse complement strand
CCCATGGCCCCCGCCCTGGCCTCCACCCTGCTGCTCACCTTGTTGCTGGCCGTGGGGCTCGTGTTCTTCCTGCGTGCCGCCAGCAAGGACCGCACCACGGTGGTGGAGGTGCACTCGCCCCGCCCCGCCCTGGAAGTGCTGGATGGTCTCAGCCAGTGGCTGGTGCTGCGCGGCTGGAAGGCGGAAGCGGGGGATCCGGGCCGCCGCCTGTTGCGCTTCCGCGGCCAGGTCAGCGCCAGTGGAACTCTGACCCTGCTCCTCTCCCTGCTGGGGAGCGTGGGGGCCGCCTGCCTGGGTCTGGTGCTGCGGCAGGTCCTGCCTGGGCTGGGCTGGTGGCCACTGCTGCTGGCCCTGCTCGGTCCCCTGGCCGGCCTGATCTACCGGCGGCGCTCCGCCCGGGAGGAGGCCGTGGAACTGCGCCTGATCAGCGACGACGACGCCCCGCTCAGCAGCCTGCGGCTGCGGGCCCACCGGGACGAACTGATCGCCCTGGAGCTGGAACTGGGTCCGCAGCTGCAACTGGCCAGCGACGGAGCGCTGCTGAGCTCTCCGATCTGACGACGATCCCCCCCGTCACCGCCGCCGCCATGCCAACCTCACCCGCCCAGGAGCCCAACCGAAGGCCCCACTGGCGCGTCCGGAGCCCCCGACGACCGCGCCGGTTCCCCGCTGGTGGCGCACGCCGCGGGGCGGGCCCCGTCCTGTCCCTGGGCCTGGTGCTGGCCCTGGCGCTCGGGCTGATCCTCTCGAGCGCCCTCGAAGCCCCGGCTCTCCCATCGTTCGATCCCCTGACCGGCCCCCGCAGCGCCCTGGTCAAGAACTGGATCGGCCGCCGCAGCGTCGCGGCGGATCTGCCCATCCTGGTGATGGCGGGCCATGCCGATTCCCAGGGAATGGCCGGTGCGGGCACCGCCGGTGAAGCGGTGGATCGGCTCGGGGCGGCGCCGATGCAGCCCGGGATCCGCGACGAGCTCTACTGGAATCTGTTCACCGCCGAGCGGGTGGTGCGGCTTGGAGTCCAGCGCGGGCTGCCCCTGCAGCTCTATGTGCCACCGCTGCGGAGCATCGCCGACGGGAATGATCCCCGCACCAACTGGAGCGTGGGACGCCGCCACGCGCTGCGGGGGGGCTACGCCCTGGAAATCCATTACGACGCCTATGGCCCCGACGGTTTCGGCTCGGGCCTGATCCCCCCGTTGCATCGACCCCCCAGCCGCCTGGACGAACGGCTGGCCGAGGCGTTCGGCGCCTTCCCGATCCACTTCCGCGGCGGCCTCGGTGGCCCCCGTCGGGGCATCGCCCTGCTCGAGATCGGCAAGCTGGAGCGGCCGCTGGAGACCGCCCTGCGGAACCCCCTGAGCCGGGAGGCCAGCCTCGACGCCATCGCCGCCCGGGTGGTGGATGCCCTCGAACGGGGCAGGGGAGCCCAGCCGCCGCAACTGGGCTGAGCCGGCGGGCTCAGTCGAGCGCACCCAGGGGCCCGCAGCGGACCTCCAGGCTGGGATCGGTGAACCAGTTCTGGGGCCGGGTGAACAGATCGGTGAGCAGCGCTTCGCGACTGCCCGGCTCAGGGGTGTAGCCGTACTCCCAGCGCACCAGAGGTGGCAGCGACATCAGGATCGATTCGGTGCGGCCGTTGGTCTGGAGCCCGAAGATCGTGCCGCGATCGAACACCAGGTTGAACTCCACGTAGCGGCCACGGCGGTAGAGCTGGAACTGCCGTTCCCGCTCCCCGAAGGGCAGGGGATGGCGCTTCTCCACGATCGGCACGTAGCTGGGCAGGAAGGCCGAGCCGCAGGCGCCGGCCAGCTGGAAGAGCTGCTCCCACGACTGGGCGATGGGGCCAGTGGTCGCGGCCACCCGGGCGGCGGGACCGCCGGGATCCTGGCCCTTGTAGAGCAGGCCGCCGGGATCCTGGTAGTCGTAGAAGATGCCACCGATGCCGCGGGTCTCCCCGCGGTGCTTCAGGAAGAAGTAGTCGTCGCACCAGGGCTTGAACACCGGGTAGTAGGCCGGATCGACGCTGTCGCAGGCGCCCTGCAGGGTGCGATGGAAATGGCGGGCGTCCGCCAGGAAGGGGTAGTAGGGGGTGAGATCGGCCCCGCCGCCGAACCACCAGACCGGCCCGGCCTCGAAATAGCGGTAATTGAGGTGGACGGTGGGCACATAGGGGTTGCGGGGGGGCAGCACCATCGAGGTCCCGGTGGCGAACCAGCTCTGACCCGCCGCCTCCGGCCGCTGGGCCAGGATCGACGGCGGCAGCAGATCCCCCTCCACCTCCGAGAAGTTCACACCTCCCTGCTCGAAGATCCGCCCCTCCTTCATCACCCGGGAGCGGCCGCCGCCGCCCTCCGCTCGCTGCCAGCTCTCCTCCTGGAAGGTGCCCTCCCCATCCAGGGCCTCCAGGCCGGCGCAGATGCTCTCCTGCAGGCCCATCAGCAGCTGCCTGGCCCGGGACCGGGACTCGGGGGGCGGCAGCTCCATCGCCGCCGACGGGGCGGTGCCCACTCCTTCGCGCTGCTCCACCACTGACCCTCTCACCCCTGGGGGCACCTTGAACCTGCCCACCATTCCAGCCTGCCGCGCCCCGGCACAAGGGTTCGAGAGCCTCTGTCACGGGGAGGGCGCCTAGGATCGATCTTCGTGCGCGTCTGCTCCGATGGCCACTGTTGACGAGGCCCTCGCCGCCCTGGAACCCCTGCAGGATTCGGGCACTGGCCGCAGCCTGCTGGAGCTCGGCTGGATCAGCCAGGTCCGCAGCCCGGAGGCCCGGGTGGTGTTCCGCCTCGCCCTGCCCGGCTACGCCACCAGCCAGCGGGAGCGGATCGCCGCCGAGGCCCGGGCCGCCCTGCTGGCCCTCGAGACGGTTGAAGACGTGCAGATCGAGCTGGCCCAGCTCCCCGCCGGGGGCCGTCCGGAGGGGGCGCCGATCGGCGGGGAGCTGGGC
>CAYGQY010000319.1:0-2955 GCA_964352195.1 uncultured bacterium | reverse complement strand
CTACCACGGCTCGCAGCTCCATCGCTACCCCCCGGCCCCGGCGGCGGGCGGCTCTGCGACCAGAGACGACTGGGGCCCGGCGCCGCCCCATCCAATTGGCCACTTCATCGGTATCAACAGATACGGGAGGCCATGCGAGGTCGCCCGCTTCCCTGCCGGAGAAACCATGACGAACCCCATCGCCCTTGCCCTCGGTCTGATCCTCGCCGCTTCGATCGGTGCTCCCTCCCTGGCCGAACAACGGGGTGGACCCCACTCCGGAAACACCCGGCCCCAGACCCCCGCCGAGAAGCAGATGGGCCCCTGTGACAACCACAGGACTCTCTGCAACTGGTGACCCCCGGCCTTCGCCGGGGATCGGCTCCCGAGGCCTCCGCTGGCGCGGGGGTTTTGTTCTGGCCAGGCGGCCCCGCCCCTTGCCCGGCGGCCGGGTGTGCGTGAGACCATGGGTCGCTCGAGCCCGCCGATGCTGAGACAGATCCTTTCGGAGCAGGAGGTGCAGACCCCGGGGGAGGGCTTCCTGGACCTCACCGCCGAGCTGAACCGGGCCATCGCCGCCTCCAGCCTGACCCGCGGGATCGGCCTGCTCAGCTGCCGCCACACCAGTTGCTCGCTCACGATCAACGAAAACGCCGATCCGCGGGTGCTCCAGGATCTGAGCGCCTTCCTGCGGGCCCTGGTGCCGGTGGAGGGGGTCCCCGAGGGGGCGGCCTGGCCGTCCGGAGGCGGCCCCCGGCGGCCCTGGCTCCATGACGACGAGGGCCCCGACGACATGCCCTCCCACATCCGCACCGCCCTGACGGCCAGCCAGCTGAGCCTGTCTTTCGATCGGGGGGTGTTGCTGCTGGGCACCTGGCAGGCCGTGTACCTCTGGGAGCACCGGGCCCGGCCCCATCGGCGCCGACTGGGCTTCCACCTGATCGGCGAATGAGGGCCCAGGGGCGATGCCGCCTGCCGATCATGGGGGGGTCGATGCGCCGCTCCCGCCATGGCCGCCCAAGCCCTCAACCCCGCCGAGATCGCCTCCCTGCTCGACCAGCTGCCCGGCTGGAGCCTGGTGGCGGGCAAGCTCCACCGGGAGCTGAGCTTCGCCGATTTCAGTGAAGCGTTCGGATTCATGACCCGGCTGGCGCTGAGTGCCGAGGCGCTGGGCCATCATCCGGAGTGGTGCAACGTCTGGAACCGGGTCACGATCGATCTCACCACCCACGACACCGGCGGCCTCTCCAACCTCGATCTCGCCCTGGCCCAGCAGGTCAATGCCCTGATCGGGGGCTGAGTCCGCTGGAGAGCGGCCCGGTCCGCCGCTCCTCCGGGGCCAGCCGCCCCCAGAGGTCCATCAGCACCCGGGTGGGATCGGCGGCGGCTTCGGCGTCCACCACCAGGGTGCGCTCCAGTTCGGCGGCGCTGAGGGCTTCCGCTTCGCCCCTCTGCCGCCGCAGCACCTCCAGACCGGCGTCGCTGGGGTCGTCGTTGCGTTCCGTGCGCCGGCGCAGCCGCTGGGCGATCCGCTCCGGCGCCAGGCGCAGATCCAGCAGCACCGCCTCGGCGGAAGCCTGGGCGGCCAGGGCCAGGGCCCGCCGCCGGCTGGCGGCCCGCAGGTGGGTGGCATCGAGCAGCACGCTGCGGCCGGCCCCCAGGCTGCCGCGGGCGGCCTCCAGCAGGGCGGCCTCGGTGCGGCGGTGAGCCTCGGCCCCGTAGATCCGCTCCCGCTCGGCCCCCTCGGGCCGCTGCAGGGGATCGAGCCCGAACAGCCGTTTGCGGATCAGGTCGCTGCGGTGGTGGTCGGCCAGCAGCCAGGGGGCCAGCTCTGCCGCCAGATGGCTCTTGCCGCTGCCGGAGACGCCATGCAGCACCAGCAGCAGGGGTGGGGCCAGGCCGCTGCGGGCATAGGCCAGCGCCAGGCTCAGGTGGCCCCGGGCCCCCCGGGCCGCCCGCCGGCGCTGGGGGGCGGGGATCTCCCGCTCCCGGCTGGTGGCGGCCTCCACCTTGGCCCGCACGTGGGCGCGGTAGGCGCCGAAGAGGGCCAGGGCGGGCGCCTCGATCGGCGCGCCATAGCCCTCCAGCAGCGGCTCCACCAGGGCGGCGTGGCCGGCGGCCTCCAGCTCCATCACCAGGAAGGCCAGGTCGGAGGCCCCATCCACCTGGCGCAGGGAGGCGTTGAACTCCACCCCATCGATCACGGCCGGGGGCTGCGCCAGGATCACGTGCTCCAGGCGCAGGTCGCCGTGGCCATCGACCGCCCGGCCGGCGGCGATGCGCCGCCGCAGGCCGCCGCGCCCGCGGCGCAGGGCGGTGGCCAGGCTGCCCTCCAGCAGCCGGTGCACGGCGGCGGGAACCAGAGCGGGCACCGCGGCGCGGGTGGCCCGCACGTTGTTGTGCAGCACCGCCGCGAAGGCGGCCACGGCACCGGCGGCCGTCTCCGGTGGCAGGGGATGGGCGCGATGGAAGCTCCCGATGCGCCGGCCCAGGGCGCGCAGTTCGGCCGCCCCGGCGCGGCCGGCGGCCAGCCGGGCGCGGAGGGTGTCCTCCGCCGCGAAGCGTTGCATCACCACCACGTGCTCGCCGGCCACGGGGTCCGGCGGTGCGGCGCCGGGATCGGCGTCCGGGCGCTTCGGGGTGTCAAGGGTGTCGAGGGGCCCCACCCGCAGGGCCCCGCCTTCCCCGGCCAGCAGCGGCGCCACGCCCAGGTAGAGCTCGGGCGCCAGCCGGCGGTTGAGGCGCACCTCCTCGCGGCACCAGTGCAGGCGCAGGGCGGGGCTGCCGTAATCGAGCAGACCCCAGAAGGTGAGTGGTTTCTTGAGCTTGTAGGCCCGGCGGCTGGTGAGGGCCACCACACTGATGTGGGTCTGGATCAGCTGGACCTGGCGCTCGGCTGGCGGCACCTCGCCCCAGGCCTCCGGCGGGTAGGCGCCGGGGTGGCGCAGCGCCGCGATCAGGCCGGCGAGGGCGGAG
>CAYGQY010000318.1:0-2957 GCA_964352195.1 uncultured bacterium | reverse complement strand
ACTACGAGGACACCGACCTGGCCTTCAAGGTGCGCCAGGCCGGCCTCACGGTGCGCTACGCCCCCCTCTCCCGCGTGATCCACCACGAGGGCCTCAGCTGCGGCACCGACACCAACCCGGAAACCAGCGAGGGTTTCAAGCGCTTCCAGACCCTGCACGGGCCCACCTTCCAGCGCAAGTGGCAGCACGCCTTCGAGGGGGAACGGGAGCCCTCCTTCGAGGCCGCCGAGCGGATCAAGGACCGGGGCATCCTCGGCCGGGCCCTCTTCATCGACCACGCCACCCCCCGCCCCGACCGGGATGCCGGCAGCCATGCCGCCCTGGCGGAGATGGACCTGGTCCAGGCCCTCGGCTACAAGATCACCTTCCTGCCGGCCAACCTGGCCTGGCTCGGGCCCTACACCGAGGAGCTGCAGCGGCGCGGCATCGAGGCGATCCATGCCCCCTTCGTGCTCTCCCTCGACCAGTTCCTCAGCGAGCGGGGCGGCGAGTTCGACCTCATCTATCTCACCCGCTACACCACCGTGCGCGATTGCCTGCCCCTGCTCCGGGAGCATGCCGCCCAGGCCCGGCTGATCTTCTGCAACGCCGATCTGCACTACCTGCGGGAGCTGCGCCAGGCCCAGAGCGCCAACCTGAGCGGCGAGCCGGCCGAGGCGGCCCTGGCCTCCGTGCGGGAAACCCGGCGCCAGGAGCTCGAGGCCATCGCCGGCGTGGATCTCACCCTCACCTACAGCGAGATCGAGCAGGCGGTGATCGCCGCCGAGAGCCTGGGCCAGGCCGCCACCGCCCTCTGCCCCTGGGTGGTGGACCCGGTGGAGCAGCCCTCCCCCCTGGCCAGCCGCGGCGGCATCACCTTCCTCGGTAGCTACCAGCACCCGCCCAACCAGGACGCCGTGGAAAGCTTCCTCGCCACGGTCTGGCCCCTGCTGAACGAGCGCCTGCCCGATCTCGAATTCCATCTCTACGGCAGCGGGCTGGGCCCGGAGCTTCAGGAGAGCTGGCAGGCCATCCAGGGGGTGCGCGTCCACGGCTGGGTCACCGATGCCAGCGTGGTGTACGAGCGGCACCGGGTGTTCATCGCCCCGCTGCGCTCCGGGGCCGGCATCAAGGGCAAGGTGATCGCCGCCCTGGCCCACGGCATTCCCCAGGTGCTCAGCCCGGTGGCCGCCGAAGCCACCGGGCTGCGCCACGGCGCCGAGGTGTTCATCGCCCGCGACCCCGAGGCCTGGTGCGGCGCCATCACCGCCCTGATCGCCGACGACGACCTCTGGAGCCGCACCAGCACATCCGCCCGCGCCCATGCCCGGGCCCATTTCTCGCGCGACCATGGGCTCGACCTGATGGCCGACGCCCTCGGACGCCTCTCCCTGCCCTGCCGGCGATGAGCACTCCCCCCCTCTCCGGCGTGACGCCACCGGCGCTGATCGCCATCTCCCCCCGCCGGCCCCTGCTCTCGGTCGACGAAACGAACCGGCTGCTCCGGCAGCAGGGCGTCTGCCTGGCCCTGGCCCAGGGGGTGGTGCTCGATCGGGTCGTGCAGAGCATCAGCCTGAGCGCCGATGAGGAGAACGCCCTGATGCGCGCCTACCTGGAGGGCGAAGGCGTCAAGGACGACCAGTCCCTGGCCGCCTGGCTGGCCCGTCGGGGCTGGTCGTCGGCCGATCTGCGCTACTTCGCCACCAAGGCCGAACGGCTGCGCCGCTACAGCCAGGCCCGCTACGGCAGCGAGGCGGAGATCCGCTTCCTGGATCGCAAGCTCGATCTCGACCAGGTCACCTATTCCCTGCTGCGGGTCTCCGACCGCGACGAAGCCGAGGAGCTCTACCTCCAGCTGCGGGAGGGCGAGGCCGACTTCGCCGCCCTGGTGGCGGCCCATTCCGAGGGGCGCGAGCGCGTCACCCGCGGCCTGATCGGCCCGATCGCCCTCTCCGCCGGCCATCCCAGCCTCAGCGAGCGGCTGCGGGTGGGCAGCCCCGGCCAGCTCTGGCCGCCCTTCGAAGTGGCCGGTTGGTGGCTGTTGGTGCGGCTGGAGGAGCGGTTTCCTGCTCAACTCGATGACGCCATGCGCGCCCGGATGGTGGATGAACTCTTTCAGGTCTGGTTCAAGGAGCAGGTGAGCCTGCTCATGGCCGGTGAGGAGCTGATGCCCTTGCCCCGCGACCCCGATTCCGCCCACCGATGAGCCCTGCCTGAGCCGCCCGTGAGCCCCTCCCCCACCAGCCTGTCCGAAGGCCGCCAGCAGGGTCTGCTGGCCGGCTTCCGCCCCTTCGATCGCCTCCCCGCCGAGGTGCTGGCCGGTCTCGACTCCCTGCTGGACACCCGCCGCTTCCGCCTCGGCCAGACCCTGCTGCGCCGCGAGCGCCAGCCCGAGGGCCTGCTGCTGCTGCGCTCCGGCAGCCTGCGGGTGCTGGCCACCGACCCCCTCAGCGGTGACCTGGTCACGATCGACCGGCTCCAGGCCGGCGCCTGTGTGGGCTGGTGTTCCCTGCTGATCGGCGAGCCCTGCGAGCAGATCCGGGTGTCGGCGGAGGCGGAGGTGCTGGTGGTGCCCGCCCCCCTCTTCCAGGATCTGCTCGCCGACCACGACGCCTTCCGGCTCTGGTTCCAGACCACCCTGCCGGCTGCCGAGCTGCACCGGCTCCTGGTCGACCTCCACACCCAGAACCCCGGCTGGGCCGACGCACTGCGGGGCTGGCCCGCCATCCGCCAGGCGGCCCGGGTGCGCAGCCTGCCGCCCTCCGACCAGGCCGAGGGCCCGCTCGCCCTAAGCGCCGAGCTCACCTGGTTCCACAGCAGCGGCGGCCCCCTCGGGCAGCCCTGGCCGATCGGCAGCGAGGCCGAGCCGCCGCGCTCCGGCGGGGCCTGGCTTCGTCTGGTGGGGCTCCCGTCCCAGGCCAGCGCCCCGTCGCCGGCGAGCTGGGCCACCGGGAGCAGCAGGGGACCCAGTTCGGGTT
>CAYGQY010000317.1:0-2961 GCA_964352195.1 uncultured bacterium | reverse complement strand
GGCCCTGCCCTCGCCACCCGCCACTCCACGCCAGACAACCCAGCCGGCACCCCCGCCGAAACCGCCGGTGCGATCCGTGCCCGATCCGCCGCTGCCGAGCTCCGACTAGGACAGAGAGAGGCCCACGCGCTCCCCGTCATGTCGAAAGCCCAGCTCCAAGCCTTCCTGAGCGAGGTGGAGAGCGATGCCGCCCTCAAGGCCCGGGTGGAGGCCGCCGTGGACGTGGCCGCCGTGGTGGCGATCGCCCTTGAGCATGGCCATGTCTTCTCGCCGGCCACCCTCAGCCGGCATCAGCGCGGCTGAAACGGTTCCAGGGCCTGGCGAAGCCGCTCCACCCGGCGGCGGTTCACACCCAGGTCCGAATCCCCCAACCGGGATTCCGAGCGCACCTGAAGCACGCCGGTGTCCGGAATGGCGGCCAGTTCCAGATCATCGATGAAGCCGAACAGGCGGCTCTCCTCGGTGGCATGCAGATAGGAGAGGGTGGGGGTGTCCTGCCGTTGTTCGATCCGGGTGCCCGGATGCCGCTCGAGTTCCGGGATGAGCCCGGCCAGGGCCAAGGCGGGATCGGCCACCGGCCAGTCGTCCCGCACACAGTGGTTCGAGGCCCCGCAGGGCCGGAGCCGGCCCTGGCGCAGGCCGAGACCGGCGGGCGGAGAGCCGCCGGCATGGAACAGGGACGCCAGGGGCTCGGGCGGCAGGCCCGTGGCCCCGGCCGCTCCGCCCCAGCCGAGCAGGGCGGTCATCAGGGCGAGGGCGAGTATCCAGGCGGCGGAGTGCTTCATGGGGCCCAGCTGCCGTGCAGGCCATAGGGCAGGGCCAGGGGCAGGGGCAGCACCGCCTGCTCCGAGAGGTCGGCCGCGTCGAGGATCACCAGGTCGCTGCCGCAGCGTGCCCCATTCCAGATCAAGCCGAGGATCCAGCCGTCGTCTTCGGCCGGCTCCGAGGCTCCGGCGGCCGCTGGCCGGGGCACCATCACCGGCTCGCTGACGAAGCCCCGCGGCGCGGCACTCCAGATCCGGCGCTCGCCGCTGATCAGATCGAGCTTTTCGATCGCCTGCAGGGGGGCGTTGCCCCGCTCCCGCTCGGTCACCGCCATCCAGGCGTAGCGGGCCTCCAGCCCCACCCGCCGCGGGTGCACCATGGCGAACTCGCAGCACCGCTCCTCCAGGGGTTCGCTGCTCACCGCTCCGCTGGCCAGGTCGATGCGGCAGCGCCGGAGCTGACCGATGGGCAGGGTGTCGAAGTCCACTTGGCGGAAATCGACCCCGGGGCCGATCGAGGGGAAATCGGGGTAATAGATCGAGTCCACCACCACCTGGCCCGCCGCTCCGGCGGCCGGATCCTCAAAGGCGTTGAGATGGTGGAAGACGAAGCCCTCCGGCGCACTCACCTGCAGGGGCTCCCCCCCACCGGAGCGGGGAATGAGCCAGAACTGTCCCCGCTCGCCGGGCTTCGAGTCGAGGCACTGGGCGGCGCCCTTCCAGCCGAGCACGAAACCCAGGGGATTGAAGGCCATGGCGTTCTGCAGGAACACGGCCCAGTTGGGGGTGATCGCGAAGTCGTGCAGGAAGGCGAAGCCGTTGAAGCGGCGGGTCTGATCTGCCAGCACGGTGCCGGCCGGCACGCCGGGGCGGGCATCGAACTCAATCAGCCGCACCGTGCTGCGCGGGCCCGCCTTGACGCCGAAGCTGACCATGCGGGACCCGCCATGGTGGCCGGGATCGAAGCGGGGGTGGGCGCTGAAGGCCTCATCCGGCTTGAGCACTCCGCCCAGGAGATCGATCCCCTGGGTGTCGAGGCTGTCGGGGTCAAGGGCGTGGGGGGAACTGGCTTCCCAGAGGGCCAGCAGCTTCTCGCCAAGCCGCACCACATGGGTGTTGGCGATGTTCTTGAGCCGCAGATCGAAGGCATTGGCCAGGGGGCCGCCGGGTTTCTGGGTGCCGAACACGCCGCGGTAGAGCGGCTGATCCGCCGCCTCCTCCGCCAGCCAGCCCTCGGTGCGCACGAAGCGGTTGGTGAGCCAAGCCTGACCGTCCTCGAACCGCAGGGCGGTGACCATGCCGTCGCCGTCGAAGGGATGGTGCACCCAGTGGCCGCCGCGTTCCAGCCTGCCCGGACCGTTGCGGTACAGGGTGCCGCGGAGCTCGGGCGGAATGGTGCCGCTGCCGGCGGCCAGGGGCACGGCCGTGAGCTCGCTGCCGACGTTGCGGAAGGCGCTGGCCCAGTCGTCGCGGGCATAGCCAGGGGCGGTGTCGGCTCGGCTGGAGGCGATGGTCATCGGGCGGGCGCGGTCGGATCCCTCCATCATCACGTAACGGAGTGTGAAGTGGCGCCCGCCTGCTCCAGCACCCCCTTGCTGCTGGGCACCTGTCCGGCCCGGCGCGGATCGATCTCCACTGCCTGGCGCAGCGCCCGGGCGAAAGCCTTGAAGCAGGCCTCCACGATGTGGTGGGAGTTGAGGCCCGCCAGCTGGCGGATGTGCAGGGTGAGGCCCGAGTTGTTCACCACCGCCACGAAGAACTCGCGCACCAGTTCGGTGTCGTAGGTGCCGATGCGCTGGCCCGGGATCACCAGGCCATAGCTGAGGTGGGGCCTGCCGGAGCAATCCAGCGCCACCTGCACCAGCGCCTCATCGAGGGGAGCCGTGAAGTGCCCGAAGCGCTGCAGGCCCGTGCGATCCCCCAGGGCCTGGGCCAGGGCCTGGCCCACGGCGATGCCCACATCCTCGTTCGTGTGGTGGTCGTCGATGTGGGTATCGCCCTCGGCGCTGATCTCCAGATCCAGAAGGCCATGGCTGGCGAGCTGGTGGAGCATGTGGTCGAGGAAGGGCACGCCGGTGGTGACCCGGCAGCGGCCGCGGCCATCGAGGTTGAGGCGCACCCGCACTTCGGTTTCGCCGGTGCGGCGGTGCACGCTGCCGCCGCGGCCGCCGGCATCGCCGATTTCGAGGTCCGGGAG
>CAYGQY010000316.1:0-2972 GCA_964352195.1 uncultured bacterium | reverse complement strand
GCTCGCGACTGGCACACTGCTGCTCGAGAGTGTCCCGACGGGCGTGGAGCTGTACGCGAGCCTTGGGCTCGCGTCCGAGCCCGGCGGCCCGATCGAGCCGACGGGGCCGGTGCTCTCGGGCATCGGCAACTGCTGGAAGGCTGACAGGGCCTGGGCGGCGGAGGTGAAACGCCGATCAGGATCGGGGGTGAGCAGGCGGTCGAGGGCGGCCCGGAAGGGTGGATCCAGGCTGAGCCCCGCGGGCCAGCGCCAGGCCAGGGTCACCGGATCCAGCAGGGCGGCCGGTTCCTCACCGCTCAGCAGCACCAGCGCCACCACTCCCAGGGAATAGAGGTCCATCCAGGGCTGGGGCGGATCGCCGCGCCCCAGCCCTGGGGCGGCATAGCCCGGGGTGGCCCCCAGGGCGGACCCGTCCCCCGTGACCTCCCGGGTGAGGCCGAAATCGAGCAGCACCGGCAGGCCGTCGCGATCCCGGCGCAGCAGATTGGCCGGGGTCAGATCCCCGTGCACCAGATCCTGACCATGCAGCACGGCCAGCACCGGCAGGAGCTGGCGCAGCAGCAACAGCACCTCGCCAGCCCCGAACACCAGCTGACGCCCCCGCCGGGCCGTCAGCAGATCCTGGAAGCTGGGTCCCCCCTGCCATTCCCGCACCAGCCAGAGGGTCTCGCCCCCGGTGATGGCCTCACCGAATCGCGGGACCTGGGGATGGAGGACCCCCCGCAGCCGACTCCACAGGCTCCTCCAGCGGTCGGGGTCCTGGTCGGCCCCGATCCGCCGGAGCGCCATCGGGGCCTCCCCGGCCAGCTGGTCGCTGGCACGCCAGAGGCTGCCCTGGGTGCCACGGCTCACCTCCAGCTCGAGCCGGTAGCGCTCAGCGATCAGCTGACCCGGCGCCGCAAGAGGGTGCGCGTCCATCAGGAGGGCAGGGGGTCGCCACCGCCGCCGGGCTGGTGAAGGCCCCGGGAGACCAGCCAGTCGGCGTCATAGAGGCGGGAGCGATAGCGGTCGCCGCTGTCGCACAGCACGGTCACGATCGTGTGGCCGGGGCCGAGTCGGCGGGCCGTTTCCACCGCCGCCGCCACGTTGATCCCCACCGAGCCGCCCATGAACAGCCCCTCGTCCCACAGCAGCCGGTAGATCGTGTCGAGGGCGCTCTGGTCATCGATGCGCACCGCGTCGTCGATGGGCGCCCCCTCCAGGTTGGCGGTGACCCGGCTGTTGCCGATCCCTTCGGTGATCGAACGGCCCTCGGCCCTCAGCTCACCCCCGGTGGCCCAGCCGTAGAGGGCGCTGCCGTGGGGGTCGGCCAGAACGCATCGGACGGCTTCGGAGCGCTCCTTCAGGAACAGGGCCACACCGGCGTAGGTGCCGCCGGTGCCAGTGGCCGACACCCAGGCATCGATGCGGCCGCCGGTCTGCTCCCAGATCTCGGGGCCGGTGCTGGCGTAGTGGGCGCGGCGGTTGGCCAGGTTGTCGAACTGATTGGCCCAGATGGCGCCAGGGGTTTGCGCAGCGATGCGACCGGAGAGCTTCACGTAGTTGGCCGGGTCCCGGTAGGGCACCGCCGGCACCGTGCGCACCTCGGCCCCGAGGCTGCGCAGCAGACCGATCTTCTCGGCTGACTGGGTGTCGGGGATGACGATCAGGGCGGTGTAGCCGCGGGCATTGCAGAGATGGGTGAGGCCGATGCCGGTGTTGCCCGCCGTTCCCTCCACCACGGTGCCGCCGGGCTCGAGAGCCCCGGACTGCTCGGCCTCCAGCAGGATCCCGAGGGCGGCGCGGTCCTTGACGGAGCCCCCGGGATTCATGAATTCCGCCTTGCCCAGGATCTCGCAGCCGGTGAGGTCGCTGAGGGCTTTGAGGCGGATCAGCGGAGTGCCCCCGACGGCTCCGACGAATCCCTCGGTGATCCCGGCCCGGCCGATCCTGCCCTGGGTGATCCATGCCTGGCTGCTGCCCATGAAGCCGGCCTTGCGCGGTGGAAGGAGGTGCCGCCGATCGTAGGTGCGTCAGCCGCAGCCATCGCTCCCCCCTAGGCTCGCCCCAGCGATCCGCTCCGACCATGCCATCCGCAGCTCCGAGCGCGGCACTGCTGGAGCGGCTGGGGGCCACCCGTCTACGCAGCGAAGACCTGGTCGCCGGCCTCGAAGCGGAGGATCTCTGCCTGCAGGGCATGGCCGACGCCAGTCCGCCCAAATGGCACCTGGGCCACACCACCTGGTTCTTCGAAACCTTTGTGCTCCGGCCCCACCTCCCGGGCTACGAACCGGCCGACAGCCGCTGGGGCTACCTGTTCAACTCCTATTACGACGCCGTCGGCCAGCGCCATCCCCGACCCGAGCGGGGGCTGCTGAGCCGCCCTCCGATCCGCGAGGTGCTGGCCTGGCGGCACCGGGTGGACACCGCACTCGAGGCGCTGTTCGAACGGCTGAACCGGCCATCGGCTTCCCCGGCGGCACCGCTGCTGGACCTGATCGAACTGGGGCTGCAGCACGAGCAGCAGCATCAGGAGCTGCTGCTGATGGATCTGCTCGATGGCTTCAGCCGCAATCCGCTGGAGCCGTCCTGTCCCGTCGCCGCCGGCCATGCCGCCGGTGCGGCCGGAGCTCCGCCGCCGCTGCGCTGGCTGGAGGGGCCCGACGGCCTGGTGGAGATCGGTCACCCCGGTGCTCGGCCCGGCCCCCCCGGCGATCGTGACGGAGCCGCCGCCGGGGGCTTTCATTTCGACAACGAGGCCCCCCGCCATCGCCACTGGCTGGAGCCCTACGCGATCGCCAGCCGCCTGGTGCGCAACCACGAGTACGGCGCCTTTGTGGCCGATGGGGGCTACCGACGGCCCGAACTCTGGATGAGCGAGGGCTGGGCCCACTGCCAGCAGCAGGGCTGGCAGGCCCCGCGCTACTGGCGGGGGAGCGGAGCGGCCAGCGGCTGGGCCTGGGAGTTCAGCCTGGCGGGCCGCCGGCCGCGGC
>CAYGQY010000315.1:0-2976 GCA_964352195.1 uncultured bacterium | reverse complement strand
TCCCCATGCCCACGACCGGTCTGCAGCGCCTCCTCGACGATGGCGTGACCCCTGATCCAGGTCGGGCGGCGCTGCTGGCCCCGGGTCGCCTGGCGACTGCCCAACGGCCCCGAGACCGTGATGCTCTCCCTGGCCTGCTATGGCATCGGGGCAATCTCCATGCCGATCAGCGGACGGCTGGCGGAGGCGGAGGTGAGGGTGACGCTGGCGCGCTTCGAGCCGCGGTGTGTGGTGCTGCCGGCCGGGGAGGTGGTGCTCGTGGCCAAGCCCCTCAGCCATGCGGGCGGCCTCCAGACCCAGCTGCTGCCCAGCCTGCGCTCCGGCGCCCGTGTGGTGCTGGCGACGCGGCCGCCGGCCGCCACAGCCGCAGCGCTGATCCTGGAACACGGCGTCAGCGAGTGCGGCCTGTTGGCCAGTGACCCGCTCGATTTCGTCGATCACCTCGAGACCCACCGCCTGGCCCTTCCCTCCCTGCGCCGGGTGATCGGCTCAGGCGACACCGTGCCCCTGGAGCTGCAGGAGCGCTTTCACACGCTCTTCGGCTGGTCGGTGCTGGAGGGCTGCGGCATGACGGAGGTCGGTGGCTCCTACGCCATGCAGCCGGTTCATGGCGAGCGGAAGCAGGCTCGATCGGTCGTGCCACCCCCGGCACCGAGCTCCGCCTGCTTCCGGAATCGGGAACCACGGAGGTCATGGCTGGCGAGAGGGGGGAAATCGCCGTGCGCACAGCCGCGGCGACCATCGGCTACTGGCACGATCCCGAGGCGACCCGTGCGCTGTTCCGAGCGGGCTGGTTGATGACGGGCGATCTGGCCCAGCGTGATGCCGACGGCACCCTCTGGTTCTGCGGGCGGCGCAAACTGCTGATCGTCCGCCGCGGCTCCAAATCGCCCCGGCGGAGATCGAGGAACTGCTCGATGCCTGCCCCGCCGTGCACGCCGTCGTGGTGGTGGGGGTGCCCCATCCCCGCGATGGTGAGGTGCCGGTGGCCTGGATCCAGGCGCAGCCCGGCGTCCCCGTCCTGGATGAGGAGAATCTGCGGGCCTACCTGGCCCAACGCCTGGCGGCCTACAAACTGCCGGTGCAGTTCCTGAGCGCTGCGGATCTCCCCCGCATCGGCACCGGCAAGGTTGACCGGGTGCTGCTGCGGGAACGGGCGATGGACCAGCTGGGCGAGGAGCTGGCCGGGCGGGCCTCGCACTCCCCTGGCCCGTGACCACGAGAGCGGCTCTTCGAGAAGGCCCCTAAGCCTTTCGATTCACGACCGTTCTCCGCGCCCTCCACTGGAGTACCGCTCCATTCGCCGGATACTGCGAACAGCACCCAGGGCCTGTCACGGCCTCGTGCCCCCTCGCTGAGCACAGCAATGTCACGGCCCCCGGCACCAGGGATCAGCATGGCGGTGCTGGCCCTGATGGTCGTGTGCCTGGTCGATGTGATGGGGCAGGGGCTGGCCTTCCCGATCTTCGACGCCCTGCTGCTGAAGAGCGGATCGCGCTTCCTTCCGGCCGGGACCACGCCGTCGCAGGCCGCAGTGAGCTACGGGATCGCCATCGGCACGTTCTTCCTCACCTGGTTCTTCGGCTCGATTTATATCGCTCGGCTGTCCGACAGCATCGGCCGCAGGCTGGGGATCCTCATCTGCCTGATGGGCGCCTGTGCCGGTTACGTGCTGGCCGTTGTGGGGATCGCGCTGCACAGCTACGGTCTGCTCGTGGCCTCGCGCGCCATCACCGGGTTCACAGCGGGAACCCAGCCGATCGCCGCCGCGGCGATGATCGATCTGGCCTGCGGTGAGAAGGAGGGCACACGCAACCTCGGTCTGGCGACCGTGGGTGTGAGCTTCGGGCTGGTGATCGGACCGATCATCGGTGGCGTCTTCTCCGATCCAGCACTCCTGGGTCCGCTGGCCTCCCCCCTGCTGCCCTTCGTGGTGGGCGGCGTGCTGTGCCTGCTGGCCCTGGTGCTGGTGCTGCTCGGGTTCCACGACGTGGTGACGGCGCGGGCCCCGCTGCGGCTCAACCCCCTCGAGATCTCCGACATGCTCAGGCATGCGCTGGACAGGCCGAGCGTGCTCCGGATCACCGCGGCGTACTTCCCCTACATGTTGTGCTTCATGGCGTTCTACGTGTTCGCTGCCGCCGATCTCACGGCCCGGTTCGGCTACGGCGCGCAGGCGGCCAGCATCGCCATGTTTTTCCTTGGCATCGGGCTGGCCGGGGCCAGTGGCCTCCTGGTCGAGCCCCTCAATGTCCGGCTGTCGCGGCGCACCATCCTGGTGGTGGTCACGCTGCTCCTCTGCGGAGTGATCATCGCCTTCATGGCGGTGCCCTGGGGCCCTCTGGCCCTGGCTCTGCTGCTTCCCGCCGGGGCCCTGCACGGCATCGCCTACCCAACCATCCTGTCCGGTTACTCTCAGGCCGCTGCCCGCGATGAACAGGGCTGGGTGATGGGTTTCTCAACGGCACTGTTCACCCTGGCCGCTGCCATTGTCTCCTTTCTGGGCGGTGAACTCACCGCAGCGGGGCCGTCAGCACCCTTTCTGTTTGCCGTGGTCTGCGGTGCAGTGGCCACCCTGGCGACGCTGCTGATCTGGCGCCGTCAGCCGGGCCCCCATGGGGCGTCACCATGAGTTCTGATGACGATTCCAAAGCCTGATCCAGTCCGCAGGAGCTCACTCACCCCCTAACAGGACAGTGGTGGCCACTGCGTTGTGATCACCAGGGGTGCATCTAGCCGCGGCCCTGTTCAGGGAGGTGCCTGGGACCGCTGGCCACACGAGATCCACCCTGGTTCCCACGGCCACCGCAGGGGCTTCTTCCCTGAGCAGCGGATCAGCCGGTGGGAGCGGGAAGGCGCCCGTTTCTGCGCCCATCTGATGGTTGCAGATCTCGAAAAATCAATGGAGCCAAGCGGACTCGAACCGCTGACCCCCTGCATGCCATGCAGGTGCTCTACCAGCTGAGCTATGGCCCC
>CAYGQY010000314.1:0-2978 GCA_964352195.1 uncultured bacterium | reverse complement strand
GTTCAGTGTCTGTTCCCGCGCCTGGTTGGGCACGACATCCAGATCACAGGCGGGATCCGGATTTTGGTAATTGATCGTAGGGGGTACCAGGTTGTGCCCGATCGCCAGCACGGCCGCGACGGCTTCGATGCCGCCGCTGCCCCCCAGCAGGTGTCCCGTCATCGACTTGGTGGAACTGACCGGAATCTCCAGGGCATGGGCTCCGAGGGCGGATTTGATGGCGGCGGTTTCATTGCTGTCGTTGGCCTGGGTGCTGGTGCCGTGGGCGTTGACGTAGTCGACCTCCTCGGCATTGAGCCCGGCGTCGACCAGGGCGAGCCGCATCGCCTCGGCGCCGCCGACCCCACCTGGCGAGGGTGCGGTGATGTGGTGGGCATCGCAGGTCATGCCGTAGCCCACCACCTCGGCCAGGATCTCCACACCGCGGGCCCGGGCCCGCTCCAGACTCTCGAGGACCAGCACGCCGGCGCCCTCGCCGATCACGAAGCCGTTGCGCTCCGCGTCGAACGGGCGGCTGGCCGTGGCGGGGTCGTCATTGCGGAAGGAGAGGGCCTTGGCGCTGGCGAATCCGGCCACACCCAGCGGCGTGATGGCGGATTCGGCTCCGCCGCAGACCATGGCGTCGGCGAGACCGAGCTGAATCAGGCGGAAGGCGTCCCCGATGGCATTGGAGCCGGCGGCACAGGCGGTGGCCACCGCGGTGCTGGGTCCCTTGGCCCCCAGGGCGATCGCCGTGAGCCCGGCCGCCATGTTCGGAATCATCATCGGCACGCAGAACGGGCTCACCCGGTCCGGGCCCCGGTCGGCCAGCACGTGGGCCTGGGTTTCCATCATCAGCAATCCCCCCACACCGGAGCCGATGGCCACACCGATCCGGTGCTCCGTGCCGGGCTCGATCGGCAGCCGGGCCTGGGCTACGGCCTGTTTCGCCGCCACCACGGCGAACTGACAGAAGCGATCCCAGCGCTTGGCCTCCTTCCGGTCGATCTGGCCGCTGGGGTCGAAATCCTTGACCTCCGCCGCGAAGCGGCAGGCGTGGCGGGAGGCGTCGAACAGCCGGATCGGAGCCACCCCATTGCGGCCGATGCGCAGCCCTTCCCAGTACTGGGTGACGTCGTTGCCGATCGGTGTGACCGCGCCGAGGCCCGTGACCACGACACGGTGGAGACCCTCCACCATCGACACCCTCAGGCCTGCTTGTCCAGGATGTACGTGACGGCGTCACCGACGGTGGTGATGCCTTCGGCGGCCTCGTCGGGAATCTCGATGTCGAAGGCCTCTTCCAGGGCCATCACCAGTTCCACCGTGTCGAGCGAGTCGGCCCCGAGGTCGTTCTGAAAGTTCGACTCGGGCTTCACTTCAGCGGCATCGACGCTGAGCTGCTCGGCAACGATCGAGCGCACTTTCTCGAAGATCGCTTCCTGTGACATGACCGGTGTGAGAGAGGCCGCATCCTACGGGTCGCCCTGAACGGCCTCCCGGCCCGTATGAAAAAGGATGACGGCCTGGGGCTGGCTGCGGTTGCCTCCCGGTCGCTTTGGGTACTTTGACCGCACGCCGTTCGCTTTCCGGCCGGGCATGTCCCATTCCGTCAAGATCTACGACACCTGCATCGGCTGCACCCAGTGTGTGCGGGCCTGCCCTCTCGATGTCCTCGAGATGGTCCCCTGGGATGGCTGCAAGGCCGCCCAGATCGCCTCCTCCCCCCGCACCGAAGACTGCATCGGCTGCAAGCGGTGCGAAACCGCCTGCCCCACCGATTTCCTCAGCATCCGCGTCTATCTCGGAGACGAGACCTCCCGCAGCATGGGTCTCGCCTACTGAGGCCCCCTTCCCGTTCCCACTCCCCGCCCGGCCCTGTCCGGGCTTTTTCATGGGCCAGGCGTGGGGCGCCTCCGGCGGGCGCCGGGGCGTCGATCCTTTAGAAACGGCCCAGTCCCGGCCCATCGGCCATGTGCGGCATCGTTGCGGTCATCGGCTCGCGTGAGGCGGCCCCCCTCCTGATGGAAGGGTTGAGGCAACTGGAGTATCGCGGCTACGACTCGGCGGGGATCGCCACGGTGGCGGGGAGCGGCGGCGGACTCACCTGCCTCCGGGCCGAGGGCAAGCTGGTCAACCTCGCGGCCCGGTTCGAGCAGCACGGCGCCCCCGGCCATTGCGGCATCGGCCACACCCGCTGGGCCACCCACGGCAAGCCGGAGGAACGCAACGCCCATCCCCACCTCGATGGCCGCGGCACGCTGGCGGTGGTGCAGAACGGCATCATCGAGAACCATCGGCAGCTGCGGGAGGAGCTCCGGGCCCGCGGGGTCGTCTTCCGCTCCGACACCGACACCGAGGTGATTCCCCATCTGCTGGCCGAGCGCCTGGACGCGTTGCGCGACCAGGGTGCGGTTCCCGGTCCCGCTTTGCTGCTGCAGGCCCTGCAGCAGGTGCTGCCCCTGCTGCAGGGCGCCTATGCCCTGGCCGTGGTGTGGGCCGAGACCCCCGGGGCCCTGGTGGTGGCGCGGCGCCAGGCCCCCCTGCTGATCGGCCTGGGGGAGGGAGAGTTCCTCTGCGCCAGCGACACCCCGGCCCTGGCCGGTTTCACCCGCACGATCCTGCCGATGGAGGACGGCGAGACCGCCCTGCTGACGCCGCTCGGCATCGAGCTCTACGACGGGGCACTGCAGCGTGTTCAGCGCAATCCCAGCCTGCTCAGCGGCACTGAGCACGTGGCGGACAAGCGCAGCTTCCGCCACTTCATGCTCAAGGAAATCCATGAGCAGGCCGAAACCGCCGCCCTCTGGGTGGCCCGCCATCTGCCTGACTCGGCTGGTGGGCCGGGCGCGCCCCCGCTGGTGGCCCTCCCGCTGGAGGACCACCTGTTTGAGTCGGTGGAGCGGATCCAGATTCTGGCCTGCGGTACCAGCCGACACGCGTCCCAGGTGGGGGCCTATCTGCTGGAGCAGCTGGCCGGCATCCCCACGGCGGTGGAC
>CAYGQY010000313.1:0-2978 GCA_964352195.1 uncultured bacterium | reverse complement strand
CGGTGGTGGTGGGGGATCATGTGATTCCCCTCTACACCCCGGAGTGCCGCCGCTGCAGCTTCTGTCTCTCGGGCAAGACCAACCTCTGCCAGGCGATCCGCACCACCCAGGGCCGGGGTCTGATGCCCGATGGCACCAGCCGTTTCTCCAGCGGGGGTCGGATGATCCACCACTACATGGGCACCTCCACCTTTTCGGAGTACACCGTGGTGCCCGAGATCGCCGTGGCCCGCATCAGCCGGGAGGCTCCCCTGGAGAAGGTCTGTCTGCTGGGTTGCGGCGTCACCACCGGAATCGGCGCCGTGCTCAACACGGCCAGGGTGGAGCCCGGCAGCAGCGTGGCCGTGTTCGGCCTGGGGGGCATCGGCCTGGCGGTCATCATCGGAGCGGTGATGGCGGGGGCGGATCGGATCATCGGCATCGACACCAATCCGGCCAAGTTCCCGATCGCCCGTCAGCTGGGGGCCACCGACTGCCTCGATCCTGGCGCTGACAGCGCTCCCATCCAGGAGGTGGTGATTGACCTCACCGGTGGCGGCGTGGATTACTCCTTCGAGTGCATCGGCAATGTGGCGGTGATGCGGGCCGCCCTGGAGTGCTGCCACAAGGGCTGGGGCGAGTCCACCATCATCGGAGTGGCCGGCGCCGGTCAGGAGATTGCCACCCGGCCCTTCCAGCTCGTCACCGGTCGGGTTTGGCGGGGTTCGGCCTTCGGCGGGGTGCGCGGTCGCAGCGAACTGCCCGGCTATGTGGAGCGGTTTCAGAACGGGGAGATCCCCCTCGATACCTTCATCACCCACACCATGGGGCTCGAGGAGATCAACCGCGCCTTCGCGCTCATGCACGAGGGCAAGAGCATCCGCTCCGTCATCCACTTCGCGCCGTGAGACCGGATCGACCCAGGCTCACCCTGCTCTCCGAGAACCGTTGCTTCGGCGGGCTGCATCGCCGCTACCGCCACCCATCGTCGGCGCTGGCCTGCGAGATGACCCTCGCGGTCTATCTGCCCCCCCAGGCCCTGGCCGGCGCATCGGTGCCGGCGCTCTGGTGGCTCTCCGGGCTCACCTGCACCGAGGAGACCTTCCTGCAGAAGGCCGGTGCCCAGCGCCTGGCGGCCCGCCTGGGCCTGGCCCTGGTGGCGCCCGACACGAGCCCCCGCGGCCCCCAGGTGCCCACCGATCCCGACGGGGCCTGGGACTTCGGCCATGGGGCGGGCTTCTATCTCGATGCCAGCGAAGCCCCCTGGAGCCTCCACTACCGCATGCACACCTACGTGGTAAGGGAACTGCCGGATCTGCTGGAGCGGGAACTTCCGCTGAACGGGCGACGCGGCCTCAGCGGCCATTCGATGGGCGGCCATGGCGCCCTGGTCTGCGCCCTGCGCAATCCGGGCCGCTACCGTTCGGTGTCGGCCTTCGCGCCGATCGCCCATCCCAGCGGCTGCCCCTGGGGGGAGAAGGCCTTTTCGCGCTACCTGGGCCCCGACCGCACCGGCTGGGCCGCCTGGGACGCGAGCCTGTTGATCGGGGGTGCCCGCGAGCGGCTGCCCCTGCTGATCGACCAGGGCGACGCCGACGGCTTTCTGGTGTCGCAGCTCCGCCCCGAGAGGCTGGAGTCGGCGGCCGCCTCGGCCGGCCATCCGCTCACGCTGCGGCGCCAGGAGGGCTACGACCACAGTTACTTCTTCATCGCCAGCTTCATCGAGGACCACCTGCGCCACCACGCCGCCGCCCTGCTCGGCTGACCCCTCAGGGCACCAGGTTCACAAGTTTTCCAGGCACAACGATGATCCGGCGGGGGGGGCGTCCCTCCAGCCAACGGCCGGCGATATCGCTGGCCAGGGCCAGCCGCTCCAGGGTGGCGGCATCGGCGTCCGCCGGTACCTCGAGCTGGCCCCGTACCTTGCCTTGCACCTGGATCACCAGGTGCACCGTGTCCACCACCAGGGCGGCGGGGTCGGCGATGGGCCAGCCCTGGCGGTGAACGCTGCCGCCCCCGCCAAGCCGCTGCCAGAGCTCCTCCGCCAGGTGGGGGGCGAACGGGGCCAGCAGCAGCAGCAGGGTGCGCAGGGCCTCCCGGGCCACCGGGGGGGAGGCCGTCTCCAGCAGGGTGCCCATGGCGTTGCTGAGTTTCATCAGCTCGGCGATGGCGGTGTTGAACTGGTACTGGCCATCGGAGAGATCCTCATCGATGGCGGCGATGGCGGTGTGGACGGCCCGTCGCAGCGGCTGATCCGCCGCGACCGGGGAGCCCGCCTCGGTTGCGGAGCTGTCCGGGGCCTCCAACTCCGCTTCCGCCAGGACCAGGCCGCGCTCTGCGGCAGCCTCGAACAGGCGCCAGATCCGTTGCAGGAAGCGGAACTGGCCTTCCACATCGGCGTCATCCCACTCCAGGCTCTTCTCGGGAGGCGCCTTGAACAGGATGAACATGCGGGCGGTGTCGGCGCCGTAACGCTCGATCACTCCGGCCGGATCGACCCCGTTGCCCTTCGATTTCGACATTTTCTCGTAGACCACCTCCAGCCGATCGCCGTTGATCGGATCGCGGGGATCGGCGGGATCATCCACCTCGGCCCGCGGCACGTAGTGGCCCGTGTGCGGATTGCGGTAGGTGATCGCCTGCACCATGCCCTGGGTGAGCAGGCGCCGGAACGGTTCCTCAAAGCCCAGCAGGCCCCGGTCGCGCAGCACCTTGGTGAAGAACCGGGAATAGAGCAGGTGGAGGATGGCGTGCTCGATGCCGCCTACGTACTGGTCCACCGGGAGCCAGCGGTCGGCTCGCTCGCGCTCGAAGGGCCGCTGGCCGTTGTGGGGATCGCTGTAGCGCAGGTAGTACCAGGAGGAGCAGATGAAGGTGTCCATCGTGTCGGTCTCCCGCCGGGCCTGCTGGCCGCAGCTGGGGCAGGCCACGTTCACCCAGCTCTCCAGCAGCGCCAGCGGCGACCCCCCCCTGCCGCTGGCGCTGCTGGAGAGCTGGGT
>CAYGQY010000312.1:0-2980 GCA_964352195.1 uncultured bacterium | reverse complement strand
ACGCTGCGCGAGCTCGCCGCCGCCACCAGGATCAGCACACCGGTGCTGGAGGCCCTCGAGCGCGGCTGGCGCGAGCGCCTGCCGGAGCCCGCTTACCTGCGCACCATGCTTCCCCTGCTGGAGCACTCCCTGGAGCTGCCCGCCGGCAGCCTGGAGCCGGCGTTTCCACCCCAGTCCGATCCGGCGGGGCGGGACTCCGAGTCCCGGCCGTTGCTGGTGCGCTTCACGCCGGGATCGATCGATGTCTTTACCACCTGGCAGGGCACGGCGCTCTATGGCCTGATCACCCTGGGGCTCGTCTACCTGCTCAACCTGCAGCAGCAGCGGCTGGCCGCGGCCAATCAGCTGACTCTCCGTCCGGTTCCGCCCCTGCCGGCCGAGGAGCAGGCCGAAGCGCCCGATCCGGGTGCGGCCCTGCTGGAGGCCTACCCGGAGCTGCGGCCCCTGCGGCAGGCTTCCCGTGGCGTGGCACGTCAGCGGTTGCAGCAGCAGGAACGGGGCCGGCGGGGTGCCTCGGTGGTGGGGGTCCTCCGCCTGCAGCTGGCCCAGCCGACCCGCATCAGCCTGGCCAGTGAATCCGGCCAGCGTTCCGAGCTGCGCGGGGCCAGCGGTGAACTGGTGCTGCAACTGCAGCCGCCGATCCGGCTGAGCCTGGATCCGCCCGCGGGTCCGAACGGGGTGCTCTGGAACGAAAAGCCCCTGCCGGCCGAGCCCGATCAGGACGGCACCTACCGGATCCCACCGGTGGCGCGCCCATAACGCTGCGCCAGCCCAGCAAGGCCCCGCAACGCTCCTTCCAGGCTGTCGATCGGTTGGTCCAGCCGCCAGCTCCAGTTGCCGCTCGCCGTGCCGGGGGTGTTGAAGCGGGCCCGATCATCGAGGTGGAGGAGATCCTGGAGGGGCACCACCGCCAGTTCGGCACTGGAGCTGAGGGCCAGCTCCAGCAGTTGCCAGCCGGGAGCCTCGATGGGACTGCCGATGAGTTCCCCCACCTGGCGGCGCTGGTGCTCGGCCAGATCGTCCCACCAGCCCAGGCAGGTGGCGTTGTCGTGGGTGCCGGTGTACACGACCCAGTGATCCCCCCGGTAATTCGCGGGCAGGTAGGGGTTGTCGGGGTTGCCGTCGAAGGCGAACTGGAGGATCTTCATGCCCGGCAGGGTGAAGCGATCCCGCAGGGCCTCCACCTCCGGGGTGATCACCCCGAGATCTTCGGCGATCAACGGCAGCACTCCGGTCCCGGCCCGTCGCCAGCGGCTCTGGAGCCGGCTCAGCAGGGCCACCCCCGGGGAAGGCCGCCAGCGGCCCGCCTGGGCGGTGTCCGCCTCGCCCGGCACGCTCCAGAAGGCCTCGAGGGCGCGGAAGTGGTCCAGGCGGAGCCAATCAAGCAGCTCCAGCTGCCGCTCCAGCCGCCGCATCCACCAGCGGAATCGGGTGAGACGATGGAGCGGCCAGCGGAACACCGGAGTGCCCCAGAGCTGGCCGGTGTCGGAGAAGTAGTCCGGCGGCACTCCGCTCTGCTCCGTGAGGGAGCCATCCGGCCGGACGGAGAACAGATGGCGATGGGCCCAGACATCCGCGCTGTCATGGGCCACGTAGAAGGGCAGATCACCGATCAGATCAACGCCACGCCGGCTGGCGTGATCCCGCAGCCGCTGCCATTGCTGTTGGAGCTGCCACTGCAGCAGCTTCTCCTGCAGCAGGGGGGCCGACCGCTCCCGGTCGAGGCGGCTCAGGGCGTGCCATCGCCGGCGGGCCAGCGGTTCCGGCCAGGTCCACCAGGGGCGTTCGCCATGCCGTTGGCGCAGCACCATGAAGCGGGCGTGATCCTCCAGCCAGAACGCCTCCCGTTCGCACCAGCGTTCGAACCGCTCCCGGCTCTCCCGCGGTTGCTCTGGCCAGCGTCGCAGCAGGGCCTGGCCAAGGGCGGCGCTGCGGGCGGTGCAGGCCTCGAGATCCAGCCGGTCCAGCCGGCCGTCCGGCAGGGCCCGGGCGTCCTGTGGCGTGAGGGCCCCGTCTTCGAGCAGCCTCTCCGCATCCAGGAACCAGGGATTGAGTGCGAAACCGCTGGGGGAGCTGTAAGGGGAGCCGGTGCCGTCGGTGGGGGCGAGGGGGAGCAACTGCCAGGCGCCGATCCCGGCGTCGCTGAGCCGATCGATCCACTGGTGCGCCCCGGCCCCGAAGGTGCCGCAGCCGGGGGTGCCCGGCAGGGCCGTGGGATGGAGCAGCACGCCGCAGCGCCGCGACGCTGGTCGCCGGCCGGGTTCGGAGGTGGGGACCATCAACCGGGCAGCCTGTAGCGATCGACGATCTTGCGCGCGAAGGCCGGGATGTGCCGCTCCTCCAGCTCGGGGTGGTTCCGGCGCACCCAGAGGGCGTTCCGGGTGAAATGGGAATCGATCGAGAAGCGGCCGTACTCCAGCCCCTGGGGGCCGAAGCGCTTCACCAGGGCACCCACCAGTTCCGCCAGCCACATCGGCAGCTTCAGAGCCTTGTCATAGGCGTCGATACCCTGCTGCACCGCAGCCCGACGGTCGCCCCGGCTGGTGACCGGAGCCAGGTCCAGTTCCGCTTCCACCAGATCGAGCAACCGCTGGCCCGTCGAGTTGCGGACCACCAGCCACTGCCGCCCGAAGGTGGCCCCCATATAGCCCACCACCAGATCAGCACCGGCATTGGTGTAATCGAAACAGCTCAGGCAACTGGGGGCGAAGACGCTTTTGAGCCGGGGGGTGTCGAGGCCGAAGAACGGCACGGTCTCCGTGCTGCCGTCGCTATGGCGGAAATGGATCCGGAAATCCTGCATGAACTCGTAGTGCACCACCGTGTCCGGCGAGCGGCTGGCGCTCTCCAGAAAGGTCTGCAGGCCCTTGCGGCTGACGTTGTCCACGCAGGGGGTGCCGAGCACGTAGAGCGCGTCAAGGGGGAGGGTGGGCTGGACGGCCCGCAGGGCCTGGATCTGGCACCCCACACCGATCGCCAG
>CAYGQY010000311.1:0-2992 GCA_964352195.1 uncultured bacterium | reverse complement strand
GGGCAATCAGGCTGGAAGGGAGGGTCAGGGGAGTGGATCGTGTGGGATCCATTCTCTCTCAGCCTCGGCTGGAGCGTGATCGGGCGTGGAGACGCCCGGTACGATCGTCGCCTGCACACCCTCCGGCATGGTCAGCGCCCCAGCAGCCCAGCCTGTCACTGCGTCGCGTGTCGCGGTGATCGGAGCGAGCGGCTACGGCGGCCTCCAAACCCTACGCCTGCTGCAGGATCACCCCCATTTCAGGGTCACCTATCTCGGTGGCGAGCGCAGTGCGGGCCAACGCTGGAGCGACCTGGTGCCGTTCCTGCCGCTGCCGGGGGATCCCATCGTCCAGGCGCCCACGGCGGCGGCCATCGCCGCCGCCGCGGATCTGGCCCTGCTCAGTCTTCCCAATGGCCTGGCCTCCGGCCTCGTGCCGGCTCTGCTGGAGCGTGGGGTGCGGGTGGTGGATCTCTCCGCCGACTACCGCTACCGCTCCCTGGCCCAGTGGAACACGGTTTATGCCAGCGAGGCCTCCCGGCTGGCCCGCACCGACCAGGCCCTCTGTCAGGAGGCGGTCTACGGACTGGTGGAGTGGGACGAGGCCCGCATCGCCCGCGCCCGCCTGGTGGCCGCACCGGGGTGCTTCCCCACCGCCAGCCTGCTGCCGCTGGTTCCCTTTCTCAAACAGGGGCTGATCGATCCCAGCGGCATCGTCATTGACGCGAAGACCGGCACCTCCGGCGGGGGACGGGCCGCCAAGGAGGCCCTGCTGCTGGCAGAAGCCGCCGAGTCGGTGGTTCCCTACGGAGTGGTGGGGCACCGCCACACCAGCGAGATCGAGCAGATGGCCAGCCTGGTGGTGGGCCAGCCGATCCAGCTCCAGTTCACCCCCCACCTGATGCCGATGGTGCGTGGATTGCTGGCCACCGTGTATGGCCGGCTGCGCGATCCGGGCCTCACCGCCGACGACTGCACCACCCTGCTGGAGGCGGCCTACCGGCACAGCCCCTGCGTGGCGGTCCTGCCGGTGGGCACCTACCCCGCCACCAAATGGGTGCGCCAGACGAACCGTGCCCTGCTCGCCGTCCAGGTGGATCCGCGAACCGGACAGCTGATCCTGATGAGCGCCATCGACAATCTGATCAAGGGTCAGGCGGGCCAGGGGGTGCAGTGTCTCAACCTGCTGGCCGGCCTCCCCGCGGGCACGGGGCTCCCGCTGCTCCCCTTCTACCCCTGAGCCGTCCGCACCAGCCCCAGTCGTGCTGCCGCCAGCCGCACCGCCAGGGGCAGGATCCGATGCTCCTGGTGCTGGATCCGGGCCGCCAGGCTGGCCTCGTCGTCACCGCCGAGCACCGGCACCGCCGCCTGCACCAGGATCAGACCTCCGTCCAGCTCGGCCGTCACCAGATGGGCGGTGCAGCCGGTGAGGGTGACCCCGGCTGTGAGGGCCTGGGCCACGGCGTGCTGGCCCCGGAAGCTGGGCAGCAGGGAGGGATGGATATTCACCAGCCGGCCGGCGAAGGCCTCAAGCAGCACGGGGGTGACGATCCGCATCCAGCCCGCCATCACCACCAGATCAACCCCGGCGGCCTGAAAGGAGCCGACCAGGGCGCTGTCGTGGTCTTCCCGGCGCCGGTGGAGGCGGTGATCCAGCACCTGGCAGGCCACCCCCAGTCGTTCGGCCCGTCGCCGGGCGCCGCAGCCGGGGTTGTTCACCACCAGCAGCTCCACCCGGCCCGGCCCCATGCCGTCCAGGGTCCCCTGGCGGAAAGCCGTGACGAGGGCCTCGAAGTTCGTGCCCTGGCCCGAGGCCATCACCCCCAGCCGCAGCGGGGCAGGGGGTTCGGGGCCAGGCTGTGGCAACGGCCACTGGATGCTGCAGGCTGGATCGCTAGGGTCATTCCCAGCAGGAAGCGCTGACCCAGCGGGAAACGGCTCATGTCCCATCTCTCCATCCTGCCCACCGTCATCCGCGATCTCGAGGCGCTGGCCGCGGCCCTGACCGATCTGGGCTGCCGTCCCCGCCGCGGCGGGTCCCTCTCCGGCTTCGCCGGCGAGCAGACCGACGTTGACCTCCAGGTGGAGCTGGAGCCGGGTCAGCCGCTGGGCTGGCGCCGCCAGCGGGATGGTTCCCTCGCCCTGGTGGGTGATCTGCAGAGGCTCAGCCGTTCGGCCCGGTTGCCGGCCTTCCTCGGCCGGCTCACCCGCCGCTACGCCGCGCGCAAGGCTCTCCAGGATGCCACCCTGCAGCTGCCGACGGCCCGGTTCGACCTCATCTGCTGATCCTCGTCGGTGCCGGAGTTCTCGCTTGATCTGACCGCCTCCGGCCGGCATCTCATCGCGGTTCAGCTGACCTGGACCCCCCGGCAGTCGATCACCCATCTGCGGCTTCCCGCCTGGACCCCGGGGTCCTACCTGATCCGGGATTACGTCCGCCATCTCGAGGGCCTCGAGGTCCGGCAGGGGAACCGGCCGCTGTCGATCGACCGGGTGGAGCCGTCCGGGTGGCGCCTCAGGCTCGAGAGTCTCGAACCACTCGAGGTGCGCTACTCGGTGTTCGCCCACGACCTCACGGTGCGCACCTGCCATCTCGATGCGGACCACGGCTTTCTTGCCCTGGCCGCCGTGGTGCTGCAGGTGGAGGGAGAACGCTGGAGTTCCCACCGGCTGGGCCTGCACCTGCCCGGCGGCTGGGAGGCCTTCGTGCCGTTGCCGGCCCAGCCCGATGGCAGCTGGTGCGCCCCGGACTTCGACGCCCTGGTCGACACCCCCGTGGAGACCGGTCCCCACCGGTGCGTCCATTTCCAGGTGGCGGCAGTACCCCATCGCTGGGTCTGCTGGGAGGCCGGATCCCCCGGGACTTCCCTTCAGGAGCTTCGGCCGACCCTGATCGAGGACGTGGCCGAGGTCTGCCGGGCCTGTTGCCGCCTGATGGGCGAACCCGCCCCCGCCGCCCCCGATTACCTGTTCGTTCTCCATCTGCTGGATCGGGGCCAGGGGGGCCTGGAGC
>CAYGQY010000310.1:0-2994 GCA_964352195.1 uncultured bacterium | reverse complement strand
CCCCGCCCCCGCCGCCCTGACCAGCCGTGCCCAACCTTCTCAGTGACACCCCCGCCGCCCTCTGCATCGGAGTGCTTGACGACCTGGAGCTGGCCGGCCAGCGACTCGACGCCATCGCCTCGCGGACCGACGGCCAGGCCAACCTGGAGGCGGCGGAGCGGGTCGGGGCGATTCTGGCGGAGGTGCGTCAGCAGGGCGACCGGGCCCTGCTGACGTTCAGCGAACGCTTCGACGGGGTGCGGCCGGATCCGCTGCGGATTCCCCCCGAGGACCTGGTCCGGGCCTGGGCTGCGTGCCCCAGCGATCTGCGGGCGGCCCTGGAGCTGGCTCACCGGCGGATTCTTGACTTTCACCAGCGGCAGAAACCCCAGGACCTGGCGGTGACCGGCGTGCATGGGGAGCGGCTGGGACGCCGCTGGCGGCCGGTGGAGCGGGCGGGTCTGTACATCCCCGGGGGCCGTGCCTCCTACCCCAGCACGGTGCTGATGAACGCGGTGCCGGCCAAGGTGGCCGGCGTGAAACGAGTGGTGATGGTGACGCCACCCGGCCCGGAAGGGCAGCCCAGCCCCACCGTGCTGGCCGCTGCCCACCTGGCCGGCGTGGAGGAGATCTACCGGGTGGGTGGGGCCCAGGCGATCGCCGCCCTGGCCTACGGCACGGAATCGATTCCACGGGTGGATGTGATCAGCGGCCCCGGCAATCTCTACGTGACCCTGGCCAAGAAAGCCGTCTACGGACAGGTGGGGATCGATTCCCTGGCCGGTCCGAGCGAGGTGCTGGTGATCGCCGACCACAGCGCCGATGCGGCCCACGTGGCTGCCGATCTGCTCGCCCAGGCCGAGCACGACCCTCTCGCCGCCGCCATCTTGATCACCACCAGCGCCGAGCTGGTGCGTGCCGTTCCCCTGGCCCTGGAGGAGCAGCTGCGCCATCACCCCCGGGCGGAACTGAGCCGAGCCGCCCTGCGGGACTGGGGGTTGATCGTCCACTGCCCGTCGCTTGAGGAGGCGGTGCGCCTCAGTGATCGCTTCGCCCCGGAGCACCTGGAGCTGCTGGTGGAGCGGCCCGAGCCCCTGGCCGGACAGATCGAACATGCCGGGGCGATCTTCCTCGGCCCCTGGAGCCCCGAAGCGGTGGGCGACTACCTGGCCGGCCCCAACCACACCCTGCCCACCTCCGGCACCGCCCGGTTCTCCGGGGCCCTCAGCGTCGAGACCTTCATGCGGCACACCAGCCTGATCGCCTTCAATCGCCGGGCCCTGGAAGCCACCGGCGCCGCGGTGATCACCCTGGCCGCCAGTGAGGGCCTGCACAGCCATGCGGAGTCGGTGCGGCGGCGGATGGACTGAGCTCCGGCCGGGATCTGGACGGCCCGGCGGGCTCAGCGCCGCTCAAGGTCCCTCACCCGTGGGTCGCCGTCCACGATCTCCCCGACCAGCACCTGGTCGGCCAGGTTCACGAACAGCCCGTTCTCGAGCACCCCGGGCAGGTTGTTGATCGCGGCTTCGAGCCCGGCGGGATCGGCGATCCCACCGGAAACGCCCAGATCCAGCACCAGGTTGCCCTGATCGGTCACCACGGGGCCGGCCTTGCGCACCGCCATGCGCAGCTGGGCCGTCGCCCCCAGCGCTTCGAGATCACCCTTGACCTGGCGCCAGGCGCCCGGAATCACCTCCACCGGCAGCAGGAAAGCCAGATTGAGGCGCTCCACCAGCTTGCTGGCATCCACCACCACCACGAATCGCTCCGCCCGGCGCGCCACCAGCTTCTCCTGCACATGGCAGGCCCCGCCCCCCTTGATCAGCTGGAAGGCAGGATCCACCTCGTCGGCGCCATCGATGGCCAGATCGATCCGCTCCACGGCATTGAGGCTCCGCAGCGGAATGCCGAGTTCGGCCGCCAGCACCTCACCCTGAAAGGAGGTGGTCACCGCGACGATGTCGCTCAGCTGCCCGCGGCGCAACCTGGCGCCCAGCTCCTGGATCATCAAGGCCGCGGTGGATCCGGAGCCCAGGCCGAGGACCATGCCCGGGCGGATCTGGTCGACGGCCGCCACGGCCACCGCGAGCTTCATGCGGTCCTGCAGATCGGCCATTGCTGCCCAGGTCGGGGCCGCGACCGTAGCAAGCGAACGGCCGGCGGGATCAGGCCGGGTGGGGCAGGGCGGCGGGACGGATCGAGAGCTGCAGTTCGCGGGGGCCACGCACCACCTTCAAGGGCAGGGTCTCGCCCACCCGGGACACTTCCACCCGCTGCAACAGACTGGACGGATCCCGCACGGGCTGGCCGGCGGCAGCCACCACCAGATCCCCGCGGCGCAGGCCGGCGGCTTCGGCAGGGCTGTCGGGCAGCACGCGCTGCACCAGGGCACCGTCCCGCTCCGGGAGCTGGAGCACGGCGTCAGGGTCACGGTTGTTGTCGCGGGCCCGGCGGGCGGTCAGCGGCACCAGCTGGAGTCCGAGGTAGGGATGGACCACCTCGCCACCGTCACGCAGCTGATCGGCCACCCGGCGGGCGAGGTTGATTGGGATCGCAAAGCCCAGGCCGGCTCCGGGGCCCGAGCGCACCAGGGTGTTGATGCCGATCACCTCGCCGGTGGCGTTGATCAGCGGGCCACCCGAATTACCGGGGTTGATGGCGGCGTCGGTCTGGATCAGATCGAGCCGTTTGTCGGCGAAACCGAGGCTGTTGATGTCCCGGTGGAGGCTGCTGACGATGCCGAGGGTGACGGTGCGTTCCAGGCCGTAGGGGCTGCCGAGGGCAATCGCCCAGTCACCCACATCGAGACGCTCCGAGTCGCCCAGGCTGGCGGCCTGGAGATCAGACTGGGCCGGAATGCGCACCACCGCCAGATCGGTGACGGGGTCAGCGCCGACGACCGTGCCGTCAAGCTGGCGGCCGTCGGCCAGGGTGACCTCCACCCGATCGGCCCGATCGACAACGTGGGCGTTGGTGAGCACCAACCCGGCGGCATCGATCACCACTCCGGAGCCC
>CAYGQY010000309.1:0-3005 GCA_964352195.1 uncultured bacterium | reverse complement strand
GCTGGGGCCCCAGCCCTGCCTGGAGGTGCGTCAGTTGAGCGTCAGCTACGACCGGCGCTGCGTGATCGACGCGGTGAGCACAACGATGCACCGCAGCCGCATCACGGCGATCGTGGGGCCTTCCGGCTGCGGCAAGAGCACCTTCCTCAGCTGCCTCAACCGTCTCAGCGACCTCACGCCCGGCTGCCGGCTCAGTGGTTCGATCCGGCTCGACGGGGACGACATCCTCTCGGCGCGCACCGACCTGATCCGCCTGCGCCGCCGGGTCGGGACGATTGCCCAGCGCCCCAATCCCTTCCCCCTCTCGATCCGGCGCAACATCACCATGCCGCTGGAGCACCACGGCCTGCGCCACCGCGACCAGCGGGAGGCCGTTCTGGAGCAGGTGCTGCGCCGCGTCGGCCTCTGGCGCGAGGTGCGCGGGCGCCTGGATCAGCCGGCCCTGGCCCTCTCGGGCGGGCAGCAGCAGCGCCTCTGCCTGGCCCGGGCCCTGGCGCTGGAGCCGGAGGTGCTGCTCCTCGATGAACCCTGCAGTGCGCTTGACCCGGTGGCCAGCGGCGTGGTCGAAGATCTGATCGCCTCGCTGCGCGGAGCCACCACCCAGGTGATCGTGACCCACAACCTGGCCCAGGCCAGGCGCCTGGCCGACGACCTGATCGTCTTCTGGACCGACGAGGGCCGGGGCACGATCGTGGAGCAGGGTCCGGCGGATGCGGTGTTCGCCGCGCCGCAGAGTGCGATCACGGCGGCCTATCTCAGCGGTTCGCGAGGATGAACGGCGCGCTGAGCCCCACCATCCCCCGTGCTTGCGAACGTCGTGCTGGCCCTGGTGCTGCTGCTGCTCGCTCTGGGGCTGGTCGCCGTGCTGCTGCCCGCGTGGGTGATCCGCGGTGTGCTCGCCCCGCTCCACCCGGAGGTGGTGTTCTGCGGTCCGGGCGCTCAGAAGCGGCTGGCGCTCACGATCGACGACGGCCCCAGCGGCACCGGCTCCCAGGCCCTGCTGGAGCTGCTGCGGGAGCTGGAGGTGCCGGCCACCTTCTTCCTGATCGGCTCCCACCTGGAGCGCGACCCCCACTTCCCCCGCCGGGCCCTGCGGCAGGGCCACGGCATCGGCAACCACCTCTGGCGCGACGAGTGCTCCGCCGCGCAGGATCCGGCCAGCTTTCTGCGGCAGCTCAGCGACACCGAACGGGCGATCGAGCGGGCCGCCTGCCCCGAACCGGTGGCCTGGCGCTGGTGCCGCCCCGGGCAGGGCTGGTTCCACCGCGCCATGCTGGGCGGCCTGGCGGGCCGCCGTTACCGGTTGGTGCTGGGCTCGATCTTCCCCTGGGACACCTTTCGGCCGCCCCTCTGGTTCGTGCGCGGGTTCGTGCGGCTCAACGCCCATCCCGGCGGCATCCTGGTGCTGCATGACACACCCGCCCTGAGCGCGCGCACCCACACCAGCCTGCGCCGGATCATTCCCGAGCTGCGCCAGCGTGGCTATCGGTTCGTGCCCCTGCCGGAGCTGCTCGATCCGGCCTGCTGAGCCAGGACCCTCCAGCGCTCCACCACCTGGGCAGAGGTCACCGGCACCGGCCCGTCGCCGCCAGGCACCGCGCCATGGGGGTGGCCCATTCCGGATCCAGACCCCCCGCCACCGCCCCGTCATGCGCCCGACCGGCGAAGGGTGAGCCCGGCGGCCGCGGTTGCACCATCCGGAGCAGCACCGTGGCCTTCAGGGCCGTGGGGAGGCTGCCGTGCATCACCAGCCTGTCGGCCAGGGCCTTGCCGTCAGAGCGGCGGCCCTGGAACGGGGCGTCATCCAGGAACAGGGGCAGCCTGATGCCGCCGGCGCTGAGGGCGGCCCGAGCGAGGATCCGCGTCCGGGCGAAGGCGAACACGGTGAGCAGCCATTCGGGCTTGCCCACCGGCCCCAGGTGCATCGGCTGGCCGCTCAGCTACTCGAGCCGCGCCACCATCGGACCGTGGGCTTCCGGGCTGATCAGGAAGCCCCCCAGGATCAGGACCGGTTGCCGGGGCGCCGGGAGGCGCTTGACGGGTGGGCGCACACTCCTCGATGCGTTCCCGCGGGCCATGGGCCGGCCTCGCCTGCCGACGCCAATCTCCCGCCGGCACCAGGCCAAACGCTCTCAGCGGACAGGCTGAACATCCATCATCCACCTGCCGACAACCTGACCGCAGACCCAGGGCATCCCCTCCTATGGGGTCTTCGCACAGGGAACGAGCGCCAACCGTACGGGCCCGGACCCGGCATTCCACCTCCTGTGGCCCTGCCCGGTGGTGTCCGTGGTGAGGATGCATGTGCCCGGCGTCAGGGTGAACGTTGTTCCGTCTGCCGCCCCGTACCCCATCTCTCCTGCAAGACAGATGACCCACTGGGCCCCAGGGCTTGGGTGCCAGTCCCCGCACCAGCCGACGGGTCACTCAAGCAGCACGAAGGCGTCCGCATCCGAGGCGCCCGATGTGTACAACGGAGGAGCTGGGGGAGAATGGAAGCAACGTCTGGTTCTGGGTGAAATCAGGATCAACCCGGGGCAGCCCGTTCTCATCGGCGAACAGGTGATGAACGTCCAGGTTGACATGGGTCATGCTGAAGGAGTGTGCAGATCTTCTGGCTTCACTCGCCAACGGGTGTGCAGAGTTCCAGGAGGCAACCATCCGGCGCCCGGACATGGGAAACGATCTGACCCCAGGATTTCCTGACCGGTGGGTTCAATTCCATGGCCCCTTCCCTTAAGGCCTGCGCATGCATGGAAGCAACGTCCTGGGTGACAAAGCCGATTTCCATGCCCAGAGGCTGTGGCGATTCATCGGCGCGTCTGTATCCACCGGCAAGATTGGCATGGCCCAGTTCATGCGCGGCAAAAGCCAGGGTGGTTTCTCCGGTCTCAAGTTCTCCATAGTCCCCTGATTCGTGGAGGTAGCGCCGTTTTAACCCGAAGGCACGTTCGTAAAAATCAAGGGAGGCGGCAACATCTCGCACGTACAGAATCGTGTATCCC
>CAYGQY010000308.1:0-3019 GCA_964352195.1 uncultured bacterium | reverse complement strand
CGGAATCAGCCGCAGGGCCGCCTCCCGGTTCTCCACCCCCCACACCTGGAACGGCGCTGCCCAGCGACCGGGCGCCAGGCGTCGGTAGGACACCGCCAGGGCACAGGCCAGCGGCAGCAGGGCCGGCAGCTCCTGCAGCAGGCCCGCCACCAGGGCTTCTCCCTCGGGGGTGAGGCCAGCCACCCCGGGGCCACCCCCCAGCAGGGGCCGACCGTGCCGCCGCAGGCTCAGGTGCAGGTGGCCGCCATTGCCCACCAGCTCCGGGCACACCAGCGGGCTGAAGCTGCAGCGCCAGCCGAAGCGCTGGCTCACCCGCTGGATCACCAGCCGGGCGGCCACCAGCCGGTCGGCGGCCTCCAGGGGCCGGGCCGGGGCGAGGGAGAGCTCGAACTGGCCGGCGCCGTACTCGGGGTGGAGCTGGAGCCAGTCGAGGCCGGCCCCGTCGAGGGCGTCCGCCACGGCCGAGAGGTAATCGAGTCCCTCCACCAGCCGGTCGGCGCCATAGGGGCCACCCGCCACGGCGGCCTGCCAGAGGCCATCGCTGTCGGGCCGTCCCACCATCCATTCGATCTCGAAGCCCGCCAGGGGGGCGAGCCCCTGCTCCATCAGGGTCTGCTGCCAGCGCCGGCAGAACCGGCGCTGATCCAGGTCATAGGGCTCCCCATCCGGGCTGCGGCGCTCCCCGGCGGCCCAGGCCCAGCCCCGGCCGGGGTCCAGGGCCCTCAGGCTGGCCAGATCCGGCACCAGCCGCAGGTCGCCGTCCGGCCGGGCCAGCGACTGGAGCGGATCGATCCCGCCGGTGGCGCCGAAGGCGTCGGAGACCGGCGAGAACCCCACCCCGGCGTGGGCCACCTGCGGCAGCCGCTGGATCGGCACCCCCTTGGCCAGCACGGCGCCGCCATGGGTCACGAAGGTGATCGCCAGTCGGCGCAGGCCCTGCTCCAGCAGGGTGGCCACCAGGGCGGCGGCCTGGAGTTCCTCCTCCTGGCGCTGGCCGGGGGCCTCGCCGGAGTCGGGGCGGTGGATCGGGATTGGCACGGGCGGGCCGTGGGGAGTGCAGCGGATCATCGCCGGAGTCCGCCCTGGGTGGCGCGGGTCGGCAGGACCATCCCGGCCCGCCGGTCGGTCGGTGCCGGCGCGATCGGGCCCGGGGCTGGGAGGATCACGGCATGGCCGGCACCGCCCTCCTGCTCGTCGATCTTCAGAACGGGACCTGCGGCCCGGCCCAGGCCCTGCGGCGCCCCCAGTTCGATCGCCTGTTCCGTGAGCGCACCCTGCCCCAGGCTGAGCGCACCCTGCGGCTCTGCCGCGCGGCTGGGGTGGAGGTGATCCACACCGTGATCGAGAACCTCACGGCGGACGGCCGGGACCGGAGCCTCGACTACAAGCGCTGTGGGCTGGGCTTCCCGCCCGGCTCCTGGGAGGCGCAGGTGATCGATCCGCTGGCGCCGTTGGTGGAGGAACTCGTGCTGCCGAAGAGTTCCTCCTCGCCGTTCAGCTCCACGAGCCTGGATTACCTGCTGCGCAACCTCGGCATCGACGCGCTGCTCGTGGCCGGCATCCTCACCGACCAGTGCATCGATCACACCGTCAAGGACGCGGCGGATCGCGGCTACTGCGTGACCTGCCTCACCGACGCCTGCATGGCCGAAACGCTCGAGCGCCACCGGGCGGCTCTGAAGTGCTTCAGCGGTTACTGCCGGCAGCTGGAGGTGGCGGCCTGGGCGGCGACGTTCGGCTGAACGGTGGATTCCGAGCAGCGGAGGACGGGGTCGAGCGGCGGATTCAGCCGAGCGAAAGGAGGGAGGGGGCCGGCTGGCCATCACTCTGGCTGTCGCTCCAGCGCAGCTGGGCCTCCACGTCGGCACGCACCACCTCGCGATAATCGAGGAAGTGCTCGTTGAGCATCAGAAGGCTGAGGTAGTCGCCGAGCAGCTGGGGACGCTGCCGTGCCATGCGGAGCAGCTGGCGCCAGAACAGCCAGCGGCTCTCGCGCCGCACCCCCTGGCGCCAGAGCAGCACCAGCACCCCGGTCGCTTCCGAGGGCCGGGGAAGCTGGGTCCACCAGCGCCGCGGGCAGGCCGGATCCTCCAGCCAGCGGGGCAGCCCCAGCGACTGGCAGTAGGCGAAGACCCGCTCCAGATAGGGGCGGGGCTCGTAGAGCCGGGTGAAGGCCGATACGAACTCGGCTGCGATCTCCGGCATCGGCCGGCTGGGGCGGAAATTCAGCAGGTGGGTCTGGACCCCTTCGTCGAAGTCCCCGCTCCCGTTCAGCAGCCGGCCCTCCCGCTCCAGCCGGTGCCAGAGGGCCGTGCCGGGCAGGGCCTGCAGCACCCCGAGCATCGCCACCGGAATGCCGGTGGCGCGCACGAATCCCACGATCCGATCCCCGGCTCCCGCCCGTTCACCGTCGAAGCCGAGGATGAAGCCGGCCATCACCTGCAGCCCGTGGGCGGTGATCGTCGCCACCGCCTCCTCGAGGGAGCCCCGGGTGTTCTGCACCTTGCCGGCCGTGGTCAGGCTGGTGGTGTCAGGCGTTTCGATCCCCAGGAAGACGCGCCGGAACCGGCAGGCGGCCATCCGCTCCATCAGCACCGGATCGGCGGCCAGATCGACGGAAGCCTCGGTCAGGAAGGAGAAGGCGAAGCCGTGGCGGCGTTGCCACTCCAGCAGCGGCGGCAGCAGCCGGTGCACGTTGCGCTTGTTGCCGATGAAGTTGTCGTCGACCAGGAACACCTGCCCCCGCCAGCCCAGCCCGTACAGGGCATCCAGTTCCCCCAGCAGCTGCTCGGGGGTCTTGGTGCGGGGCCGGCGTCCGTAGAGCACGATGATGTCGCAGAACTCGCACTGGAACGGGCAGCCCCGCGAGAACTGCACGGACATTTCCGAGTAGGCCTCCATCTCCAGGAGGTCGAACCGGGGAATCGGGGTTCCGGTGACATCGGGCTTTTCGCCGCCGGAGTTGAAGCGACCCTGCTGATCGCCCCGCTCCAGGGCCTCGATGAACATCGGCAGGGTG